>JALVJO010000057.1 GCA_027028245.1 Deltaproteobacteria bacterium | reverse complement strand
CGTGTCGGGGCAAGTTCAGCCCGTGCGTTACCGCACGAACCCGCCCCCAGCCTACATATCCAAAAGGGCAACTGATATGATAACCTCCTTCCAGGTTATTAGATTACGAGCTCGAAACCTCGTACACTTTCATGGTCAGGGGAAGTTTAGGGCAGTTGATTTTTCCACCTCTTAAAAAGGCCGGCAGAACAGTTGTAAGTGGAGCATTCCCTGTTTGTCCCTGAACGCAGAAGGGCAGGGATCGTGCATTTCTTTCAAGGTTCACCAAGCCGCTGTGCAAGTTTCAAATTCTTCTCGAATGCAGACATCGCCAATCTCAGCGGCTTGACTGCGGGTGAAGTTGGCTTCCTTGTGGTGAAACCTTTCAAGAAACACACCTTCCTTGCCAGTGTCACAAATGGGGGACAAACTGGGAATGCTCCCATTGTAAGGTTTGCTTCTAATGCAGCATAGGGGCCTCGGAGTGGCTGATTCCAAGGGCAGCGCGTTCCAGGAGCTGCTGCCTTTTATGGATAAAACCCTTTGATTTCTCAAGAACTGCCGGAAGATCGAGAATGAGACCAATGGAGCCGTCTCCCAGGATGGTGGCCCCTGCAAAACCAGGCTGATCCATGAGATATTCTGCAAGGGGCTTGATGACTACTTCCTGCTGGCCAACCAGGCCGTCTACGCCCAGACATGCATCAAGCTCCCCGAGACGGACCCTTACTGCAAAAAACTTTTCCGGATTTTCCGGGGCCCCTGTTCCACGGAATATCCGGCCCAGACGGATGAGGGGGAGGGTTTCCTGCCGTCTAGAAATAATTTCGAAACCCTCTACCTGGCTCACCTCGCCGGGAGAAAGCCTGAAGGTTTCATAGACTGCAGAAATAGGTATCACCATGGCCTGGGTTCCGACCATCACGGTAAGGCCCTTTATAATGGCCAGGGTAAGCGGTATCCTGAGGATAAACGTGGTGCCCTTGCCCCTACTGGAGCGGACAACCACAGCTCCTCCTATCTTTTCTATGTTTCTCTTTACTACATCAAGCCCAACTCCCCTTCCAGATATATCGGAAACCGATCCGGCAGTGGAAATACCCGGCAGAAACACGAGATTCCAGATCTGCTCCTCGCTCAAATCCCTCAGTGCCTCGGCAGTAATTACACCAGAGGAAACAGCCTTTTTTACTATCTGGTCCCTGTCAAGCCCCCTTCCGTCATCAGAAATGGAGATAATCACGAAATTGCCTTCCTGACTTGCAGCAATGGAAAGATGACCCTTTGCAGGTTTTCCCTTCCTGGTCCTTTCAGCACCAGGCTCGATGCCGTGATCCAATGCATTCCTGACGATGTGCTGGAGGGGGTCAGCCAGCTGCTCGATAACCTGTTTGTCAAGGGCTGTCTCCGTACCCCTCAGGGAAAGTTCAACATCCTTGCCCAGTTTCTGGCACAGATCCCTTACCATCCGTGGATACCTGTTGAACAGAGAGCTGACGGGAAGCATCCTCATGCGCATGACACCGTCTTGAAGCTGCTGAACAACCCTCTCAAGGGCAGCCACATTTTCCGTGAAATCCAGGAGTATCTCCTTGAGGGGCTTGAGCTCCTGTACAGGCATTCTTCTAAGGTCCTGCCATTTGCTGTAAAGACCCTTCAGCATAGTTGTAGACTGAGCCATAGAGGATCTGAGAACCACGAGCTCCGCTACGTCCTCCAGGAGATTTTCCACCTTTTCAAGATTCACCCGCACCAGCTGGCTGCGTCCTGCCGATTGATCCTTCTGAGGCTGGTCAGGCTGGGAAACCTGGCTGATTTCAGGAAAATTTTCAGGAGCAGGCGCAAATCCCGTTCCTGCTGCAGGGTCAGAAGTGCTTTTATCGGCTGAAGCAGAGGCTTCCAAGACAGATTCCTGGATATCACCGTCTTCAAACATGGTATCTATGGCTGAATCAAAATCCTCCAGGGATTCCAGGCCCAGAGAGGTCTGATCTTCTCCGCCTTCGGCTTCTTCAGATGGAATTGTCCCGGACTCCGGTCTTTCTTCCGCTTCGAGGCTGTCAAACATCTGCTCTAGATTCGGCAGCCTGTCGCAAAGCCTTTCCCACAATCCAACAAAGACATTTCTGTCCAGGTCCACGCTGCCGCTCAGCTGCTCTGCCATGCATTCTTCCCACTCCTCGAGAAGATGAACCACTTCCATATAATCCATGTAATTAGCAGAGGTCCTGAGCCTGGCAACTGCCTCCTGGCAGTCCGCCATCCATTTTTCATCTATATTTTCCGGTATCCTGGCAAGAGGGGAGCCCACCTCCCTGAAGAAATCCAGGAAAATACTGTAAAGCTCCGTATCCTCTTCTATGGATGCAGCGGCGGAATTAACAGCAGGCCCCAACTCATCGTGCAGCTCGATCTCCTGACTCAAGGCATCCCTGAGTTTTGCTAAAAATTCCTTTAGGAACTCTTCCCCAAGGCTTTCATCTGCCGCATGACCGGAAAGCTCCTCCCTGATGGCCTGAACAGAGGCATGAAGTCTGTCTTTTCCAATGTAATTGGCAACCCGCTCCATGTCATGGAGCACCTGTTCCAAGGTGGCGGGCTCCGCATCCCCGGACCGGGAAAGCCTGGTTATCTGGTCAAAGAGACTTTTCATCTCCTGGGCAAATATATTCAAAAGTTCCTGGTCTTCCTGGGATTCATCATGGGGTTCCAGCGGGTCCGCTTTGTCTTCGGACACATTCTCCGGCACGTGTCCTAAATCTGTCACTGCCTTGATCTGGTCTATCAGGTCCTGTGTATCCAGCGTTTCCTTGTGGTTTTCAGCCACATCATCCAAAAGCTCCTTAAACCTGTCAACACATCTGAACATCAAGTCAAAGGCGTCCTGTCCAAGCTGCCTTGCGCCCTGGCGTGCCTGGTCGAAGAGGTTTTCAACGGCATGGGCAAGTGCTGCAATGCGGACAAGTCCCATGTAATTGGCCGCCCCTTTTATACTATGCATATTCCTGAAACAGTCATTCAGTATTGATGCATCATCAGGCTGCTGTTCCAATAACAGCAGATTGGGCTCGAATTCCTCAAGATTTTCCTGTACCTCTATGGTAAAATCCTGCCACATTTCCTGATCAAAATTTTTCATTACAAAATCCCCTGTATTTATTACTTGCCAAGCCCATCCATAATGCGGTTCAACTTCTCAGAATCGTTCTTTCCCAGAAAATCTACAGCACCCAGCTGATTGGCCCTGGCAATGACTTCCGGGTCTGTCACAAGACTCATGAACAGTATCCTGGCATCGGGGTCGGCATCCCTGATCATGGCTGCAGCCTGGATCCCGTCAATGCCCCTCATGGTGATATCCATTATCACCAGGTCCGGCTGAAGATCGTTGTAAAGCTTAAAACCTTCTGCGCCGTCTCTTGCCGTGCCTATTACCTGGTGCCCAGCCTGTGTCACGGTCTTGCCTATTCTTTTTCGCATAAAACTCGAATCATCGATTATAAGAATCCTTGCCACCTTGACCTCTCCAGCGCTAATCCCTTCCGCTCAGAAGGGCAGGGATCTCCTCTGATGATGCAATTCGTTCTTCCAATCCAAGTTCCTGGATGGCCTTCAACGGTCCGGGCTGGAGACAGGTATCCGGTTTCTGAATAATGATTCTGCCTCCCGTGGATGCTACTGCCTCAAGGCCCTTTGCCATCTCAAGCTTCATGCCCGAAAGCAAGACCAGGGTAAGATCTCTTTCAAAGATATCTGCAAGCTCTCCCAGGAACGTATCTGCCTCCAGCCTGGATCCCGAGGGCTGCCGGTATATACCTGCCCCTGTCTCATCTGCCTCCACCTTCCAGCCGGTATCGAGCCCTGAAACCCAGGCCTGGTTGCTGAGAAGAGGCGCTCCTGTCTTCAGGGCATTTACAGAAAAGGAACAGTACTGATCCATATAGTTTGCCAGGGAGCTTGAAAAATGTTTGCACATCTGCTGGAAGACCAAAAGACTAGTGGAATCCTCCAGACACAGTTCCGGCAGTATCTTCTGGATCTCAAGCAGCCCCCCAAAACCTCCCATGATAACCACCAGTCTTTCCGCAGGCATACCAGGCAGGCTTTTTTCTGCTGATTTCTTGGGGTTTCTGGCACGGCGTATATTGCGGACCATGAACTCTCCGGCACTTTCCACTGCATTTCCAAGACGCTCTATGAAAAGATCCCATGAACCATCGCCTCCGGGCTTGGAAATGAAATCTACTGCTCCAAGCCGCAGATATTCCATGATCTTTGCCGTATGCCTTTCATTGAAATTACTGACCAGGAGAACGGGAGCAGGAGAACGGATCATTATATGCTTGAGAGCAACATCTCCTGCCATTACCGGCATATTGATGTCCAGAGTAATGATATCCGGCCTGGTCTCATCCAGAAATTCCAAGGCCTCTTTTCCGTTCCTGGCCTCGGCTATAACCTGGGCTGACAATTTCTCCGTGAGTACTTCCCTAAGGCGGGAAATAAAAAACTTCGAGTCATCCACCACCATAACACCTGAAATGTGCTGTTCCGAAGCTTCCTGACTGGTCTCCTTTTCATCCCTCAGTCTCAGGGATTCTATGAGGAGGAAATTCCAGGGGATTTCTATTGAACGCTCTGGTGGTTCTTCGGGAAAAAAACGAAAGGTGCCGTGGGGAAGACACATGATATCATAAAATGCCTCTTCTCCTGTCTTGCCATTGATGGTGGCGTGAACCACCTCTCCGCCGGCAAAATAGACTTCTCCCCTGCCCCCTGGTGTCTGGATCAGCAGCTTTCTCTTGCGATTTTCCAGGCAGGCCAGCTGCACCAGGTCTGACAGGTTTACGTCAACCATGAAGCCGCTGAATCCTGCTGCTCCACCGTTGGGACGGCCCTGGACCGTCTGGCCGTCCTGCAGGACGCTTTGAGAATCAAAATCCAGAACCGTCATTTCATCCACGTACTGATCCTTTTTGCTATTTCTGCCGGTCCATGACTTTCAGCACCAAGCTTCTTTATCATCTTCTCGGGCAGAAAAGGAGCAAGACAGTTTTCCGGTGTTTGGGCAAGCAGCATGCCTCCACTCCTGACAACTTCGGCTGCTCCGGTCATGCCCTGGTTATTATCGCCGGAGACAAATACCGCCAGGCATTTATCTCCAAAGGATTCACTTGCAGAAAGGAGAATCAGGTCAATAGCCCCTTCATTTCCCACATCTATAGGTCTTTTCTCCACAATCATCTCCCACATGCCCCCTGTCTGATCAAAGGTGCCTGTCTGATGATCTGAAAGAAAATAGACGTGTCCCGGCTTAAGATGCTCTCTTGCTCCAGCTACTATCAGGGGCAGCGGCGAGAAGGGCCTAAGATATTCAACAAATGCGTTCGTATTTTCCAGGCTGGTGCCCAGAGAAACTATTACAGGGATGTCTACCAATGCTGAAAGCTGCGGAACAATGGAAAGAAGGGAAGAATATCCCCCGGTTGAACCGTGAATAATTCCCACGCCCCTGATGTCGCCATTGGAGCCGTGGTGTTCAGCAGGCCTGGAGGTCCTGTTCACCGGCTTGATCCGCAGGTAGCGGGCTGCTTCCACCTGCACCCTGGATGCGCGCTTGAGCCGGGAGCGTAAAATATCTGCCTGTGTCTGCAGTTCCTCGCTGCCAGTCCGGGTAGGTTTCTTAAAAAAATCCACAGCACCGAACCGGAGAGCCTCGAATGTTACCCTGGAACCGTCTCCGGTAAAGGCACTTATCATTAAAGTAGGTATGGGATACCTGACCATTATGTTTTTCAGGACTGTAAGGCCGTTCATTCCCGGCATGTGAACGTCCAAGGTGCACACATCAAAATCCCGGGAAGACAACTTATTCAAGGCCTCCCGGCCGTTGAGTGCCCTGGATTCCACTTGTATCTGCTCGTCCTCCCCTAGTATCTGTTCCAGGGCCTTGCACATCATGGGAGAATCATCGACGATTAGAACCTTGACCTTATCTCCCGTGATTTTTCCAGGTGTAGAAATCTCTTTAGTCATATTTTCCGCCTGCTGAATTAATGGTATTCCAGTTTCCGCTGTCCCATCATTTTCGAACAATCTTGTCAGTTGTCAGTTGCTCTTGCCCTTGAGTATCTGCTGCCTTGAAAAGGCCTTGAGGCCTCCCCACAGGGCCTGCTCCGAATCATAGGGCCTTGCCAGGCCGCGGCTTATTGCTTTCCTGGCCAGTTCGCTTGATGCACACTTTTCCGGAGTCAGGGCATATATCATACCGCCCTTTTCCTTGACGGATTCCAAGCCGTCCAGGTCATCCTCCCTTTGTCCTCCCAGAATGCACACATTTATATCTTCCCGGAAGAGCTCCGAGGCCCTTTGAAAAAATGCCCTGAGGTCCAGTCCCCCCTCCTGGCCTTTAAGGATTATCATGCCGCCGGAATCCTTTTCCATGTGGGGAAGATCCTGTCTGCAGACAAGGCAGCAGCAGCCTCCATAAAGGGTCTGTCCAGGCTCAAAGGCAGCAGCACAGCCGGTGATGGCGTCAAGCTCCCGGGCATAGGCATTAAGCACTGAATGAGACATGTCCTGAATACATAGACAAGCTATATCCCTGAGGGGGAAAACTGCAGATGCCAGGCGAATGAAGCTGCTTACAGCCCCCTGAAGAGCCAGAATCACCAAAAGCCCCCTTGGAGGCCTCCTGTTTTCCTGTGAAACACGGGCCTGGCTGACGGCCTTTTTCACAGCCCTTTTTATTGCCTTTGGATTGGTGCCTGCTGCCACCCGCAGCGTCTGTACCAGTTCGTCCCTGCTGTCGTGGATATCATCCGAGACGGTTCCTGAGGGCTTTGGAAAAAAATCCACTGCTCCCAGGCTGAGGGCCTCGAAGGTGATCCTTCCCTGGTCGGCCAGGCCGCTTACCATGACGACAGGAAGAGGATTCCTGATCATGATGTGCTTTATGGTAGTAAGGCCATCCATGATGGGCATATCAACGTCAAGGGTTATCACGTCGGGTTTCAGGGTTTTGATGGCATCCAGGGCCTCTCTGCCGTGCTTTGCCACCCCCACCACCTCTATATCTCCAGAGCTCGAAAGTATTTCCACCAGGGCCTTTCTCATGAAAGCAGCGTCATCCACCACCATGGCCTTTATATTCCTGGCCGCACCTTGTGCCTCCATATCAGCCTCCCAGGGCCTGGGACCATTCCTGTTCCAGTTCCTGCTTTTTTTCCTGAAGTTTTCTGGCCGCCTGCTGCACCCTTGTTCCGTTTATCCCCAGGGCCTTGGGCAGCTGGATCTTCTCAGGCAGCCATTTTGAACTCCAGCCTATACCCAGCTTGTGACAGATTTGATCCGCTAGAAATATCACTGCGGAGGTTTTTTCTTCCGGCCCGGCGCTTTTTGGATGATGATGGTAGCGGACGGCACTTATCATCCTCTGGTTAAGATTCCATTTTGCTGCTATGTAAGCCCCCACTTCAGCGTGACTCAGGCCGTAGATTTCTTCGGCCGCATATAGAGGGATCTTTTTCTCCGCCTGGATCTCCAATATCTTCTGCAGGTCATCCTGGAAAAAGCTGCACATGAGGAATCGCCCTATATCATGAATAAGACCCATGGTGAAAAATTCTTCGGGGTCCAATCCCTCTGTAAGGGACGCAATTTCCATGGAAGCCGTTGCCACACCGATGCAGTGCATCCACATGTCCCTGGCCTGAAAATCTTTCAATCCGTTACTGTCATCGAAGGCCTGTGTAAGGGAAATACCGATGACCAGATTCCTGACTTCACCGAAACCCAGAACTACAACGGCGTGGGCTATGGTCTGAACCTGACCGCTCAGCCCGTATGCCGGAGAATTGGCTATCTTGAGTATCTTGGCAGCAAGCACTGGATCCTGTCTTACAATTGCTTCCAGGCGCTTGGCAGACGAGGCGATACTATCCATTTCCTGCAGTACCTTTTGCAGGGTGTGGGGCATGGGAGGAAGATCTTTTATCTTGTCCAGACGTTGCGCTGCAGATTGCGGCATTTGTTTTTTTCCCTTTCCTGCGCAGGGCAAAAGACAGCCCTGCTTCTTCTTATTTCTTTATCGACA
Source organism: Deltaproteobacteria bacterium (assembly GCA_027028245.1). Taxonomy (GTDB): domain Bacteria; phylum Desulfobacterota; class Dissulfuribacteria; order Dissulfuribacterales; family QOAL01; genus QOAL01. The sequence continues at coordinate 103,319 of JALVJO010000057.1, read as the reverse complement.
ATCAGGCCCTGTCCTTAAAATTGCAGGCTGTAATAGGGATATTCTCTTTCAATTTTTTCCAGCACCGTCCGATAAGCCCTTTAGAGCCTTCCGAAGCATTCGGACATTTGTTTTTAAATAGTTTTGAGGTCAAAAAGACATGGCAGACATTATCTTGACTGGTCCTGCCCTTGAACAGGCGAGAACACAGATTGACGAGTCTCTAGTTCAGGCTGGAGTACATACGGTCCTGCTCATAGACCACGCCGGCAACGTGGTAGCAAGCTGCGGGAAGAACAGAAAGGACCTGGACATGACATCCCTGGCCGCCCTGGCAGCAGCTAATTTCGGGGCTACTTCCCAGATGGCCAGGATTATAGGCGAAGACGACTTTTCGCTGCTTTTCCACAAGGGCAAAAAAGACAGCATTCATTTTGCAAAAATAGGGCGGGAGATGATTCTCATTACCATCTTTGGGGATGAGGTTTCCCTCGGACTCGTCAGGCTGAGGGTGGCAGAATTAACCAGCAACATAGAAAAGATATTTGGACTGGACAACTAAATGGCACTCATAGACCTCAGCAAAAGGGAGGTACACTGCAAGATTGTCTATTACGGGCCGGGACGATGCGGCAAGACAACCAACCTCCTTTACATCTACAATTCAATGAACAGCAATGCCAAGGGGAAGATGCTCACCATAGAAACAAAGGGAGACCGGACTCTTTTCTTTGATCTTCTGCCCCTTAACCTTGGAAAGATAAAGGATTTTGACATCAGGATACAGCTCTACACCGTACCCGGCCAGGCCATCTATGAAGCCACCAGGAAACTCGTGTTAAAGGGTGTAGACGGGCTGGTATTTGTGGCAGATTCCCTAAGGGTCAGGCGGCAGAAGAATATCGAAAGCCTGAAAGACCTGAAAAAAAATCTAGTTGATTACAACCTTGACATAGAAACCCTGCCGGTGGTTCTCCAGTACAACAAGAGGGACCTTGCCGGCTCTCCTATCCCTACACTCAGCCTTGAGGAACTGGAAGAGGATCTCAACAGCGACCTGGGAGTCAAGGCATTTCAGGCCGCAGCCACAAAGGGAGTGGGAGTTTTTGAGACCCTTAAGGACATAAGCAAGAAAACAGTGCGCTACGTTGCAACCAAACACCTTGTAAAACCAAAATAGTTATTAGGGAGATTACCCGGTGAAAGAAAAAAACACTATCCCTGAACCCGAAATTTTCACGGCAGAAATCGAGGACACAATTGATGACCTCTTTAAACCATCAAAAAAGATAGAGATCGACCCCCTTACCCAGGAAATAAAGGAAGTCCAGGCCGAGCCGGAAGGCGCTCAGGAATCCCCGCTTGAACTTGACCTCAAAGTTGAAGAGCAAGGGCCTCCCCCCGTGGAGGTGGAGGCCGAAGCAGCCCCTGTCGAAGACGAAAAACAGGAAACACTTCTGGAACTGGACCTGGAGCTGGAACTTGAAGAACAACAAGGGCAGGGTGCAGACCAGGCCGAACCCCAAAAGCAACCCGAATCTGCCGCCGGGCAAGCGCCAAAGGCACCTGATGAGCCCCAGGACATCGGCAAAAGGCTCGAACAGCTCAACCAACAGCTTTTTACAATCGAGTGGGAAGTTACCGAGACCCAGATACACCAGACGCTTGATCTCCTGGCCGAGCTCCTGGCAGCCCCGGAAGTAAATGCACAGGCCCGCACCCATTCCATAATTGAGCTTATGAAAAGGGTACTGCAGAATATGCAGTTTCACCCGGAAACAGTACCTGCCACGGCGCCCTCCGTACTCAAAAAGAGCACCAGCCATCTTACCGACATCCTCACAGGAAAGGATGTCCAGGAGGAGGATACAGAAGACATCCTGCTGGAGCTCAAGGCCCTCATTGAAAAACCTGAGGAAACCGTCACCGAGGCAGAACCCCTGTTCTTGGATCAGGAAGCATTGATGGAAGACCAAGGGGACAAAAAGACAGAAGAAGAGAGCAGGCTCGAGGAACCCGGACCCCAGGGCCCAGCTCCAGAGAAAGAGAGTCTGCATGGGCCTGCCCCGGTCTTCCCGGCCGAAGAAGGTCTGCGCGTTCTAGAAGCCCACTTAATTGAACTCAACAGATGTGTAAACCGGATAGAACCCCTTGAAAAACTCCTTTCCAAAACGCATGGAATGGAAAAACTTTACAGGTTTCAGCACGACATACGCCGAACCCTGGAAGATCAGATCCTTGAGCTTTCGAACTGCTTTTTCAAGGGAAGGGAACTGGAGCTTCCAAAACCTTCAAGGTCAGAAAAGGACAGCCAGGATTACATAAATTCTATTTCTGACAAAACCGGTGCCTCATGTCCCTGGAAAGAGCTCCTGACTGTAAACATAGAAGGCATGGAAATCGGATTTCCCAACGACCAGCTTGTATACGCATCCGCGCCCCCATGGCTGTCTAAATCGGCAATAAGAAAAGGAGAGAGCCTGACACTGGCAAGGCTTAAGGCTTGGCCCTGGTCCAAGTTAAAGGGGCTTTTCAAGGGGGCTCTTGCCGGTATGGATGATTCTGTGCTTTCTGCCATGAGTTTTCCGGTCATCCGCCGCCTTGGGGACCAGGAACTTAAGGTTCCTTCCAGTTTCACGGTGATCATTCTTTATGACGGGGAAAATGGTGCGGCCCTTTTGACCGGGGAACCCCCGTTGCCAATAAAAATACCGGAAGATGCCGAATACACGCCTGAAATGGGAGGTGGATTCGAAGGTCAGGTCAACACCAACGGCAACATAATAAAAGTCGCTACAGCCAGTTCTCTGAACCAGGTATAGGAAAATGGCAGGTTTTCAGATTCAGATGGAAGACTTCGCAGGACCGGCCGCCCAGGCTGATCTTGTGGAAAAAAAGATACAAGAAGCGGATCTTTACCTGAACCACGGCCTCATACAGGAGGCCCAATCCATATTGGAGGAGACCCTGGCTGTCTTTCCGGAAGATTCAGATCCTGAGCTCAAGGCAATGCTTCAGGACAAGCTGAAGGAGGTCTCGTCAGAAGATGCCCTGGTGGCTGAAAGGTGCCAGGAAGAAGGAGGCAGCGATCTTTCTGAGGCCGAGCAGTTCAATGAACATTTCAATAACTGTCTGGGACTTGTTGAAGCAGGTTTTTTTTCGGAGGCAGTGGAAGAACTCAAGATCCTGGAAGAAAAAGGGATCAGGGTTGGAGAGGTCAGGATCAAGATAGGCCGGCTTTATCTCAAACTTGATATGCCCTTTGATGCCATGGAATACCTGGAAAAAGGACTCAAGGATCCGGAACTTCCCCCTGATATCAGGCAGGAGGCCCTTTACCAGCTGGCCCTTACCCAGGAAAAAACCGGCTCGGTCACCAAGGCAGTGGAAACACTCAAGGAACTTGTCAGGCTTAACAAGGATTTCCGAAACGCCAGTGAAAGGCTCGAAAGCCTCAGCAAGACCGCCCAGAAATTCGGGAGGTTCTATTATCTTATCAGAAAGGGTCTTCTCCAGGAAGAACAGCTGGAACGAGCCAAGGAGATTGCCAAGCAATCCAAAAAGACCATTGAAGCCGTACTCATCAATCAATTTGGCATCGAGAAGGAAGAAGTCGGCCAATCCCTGAGCGAATATTATCACTGTCCCTTCATAGAATTCAACGAACTGGAAGTGGGAAGCACCCCTAAATGCATTTCCGGGATAAAAGAACATTTTTTCAGGACCACTTCCTGCGCCCCGGTCAAGGAAGAGGCCGGACTGCTCCTGATTGCCCTGGACAACCCCCACGACCTCAGCAAGATAGACAACATTCAGCGCGTACTCAAGGCAAAGAATTTTGAATATGCCGTGGCCCTCAAGGAGGACCTGGACAAGTTCATTGACTATTTTTACGGAAAATACAGTGTTGGGGGTGACGGGGAAGACGTATTTGAACAGCTGGAACTGGTAGAAGAGGAAGAGGAGGATTTCGACGAAGACGACGGCATGGCAACCGACGCAGACAGCGTCGTTGTCCAGATGGCCAACCGTATTATTGAAGACGCCTACACAAGAGGTGCCTCGGATATTCACATCGAAAGCCTTACTGGCAAAAGAGGTGCATTGGTAAGGTATAGGATCGACGGGGACTGCCTGAGATATCAGAATATCCCCTTGAATTACAAAAAGGCCCTGGTATCCAGGATAAAAATAATGTCCAACCTGGATATAGCTGAAAAAAGACTCCCCCAGGACGGCAAGATCAAGTTCAGGACAAGGACCGGCCGCACGATAGAACTTCGTGTCGCCACCCTCCCTACGACCGAAAACAACGAAGACGTTGTCCTCAGGATACTCGCCTCATCGGAAGCAATGCCACTTGACCGGATGGGTTTGCTTGAAGATAACCTTGAAAACCTCAAAAAACTCATTGAAATGCCCTATGGGCTGCTTTTGGTTGTAGGACCTACCGGTTCCGGTAAGACCACTACCCTGCATGCAGCCCTTGGCCATATAAACCGGCCTGAAAAAAAGATCTGGACCGCGGAAGATCCGGTTGAAATCGTCCAGGAGGGCCTTAGACAGGTCCAGATAAAATCCAGCATCGGCCTTACCTTTTCAAGGGTACTGCGGGCATTCCTCAGGGCTGATCCCGACGTGATAATGGTTGGAGAAACCAGGGATGAAGAGACGGCCAACATTGTCATCGAGGCCTCCCTCACCGGTCACATGGTATTTTCCACCCTTCACACCAATTCAGCGCCAGAAACCGTTACAAGGCTGCTGGGCATGGGCATGGACCCCTTCAATTTCGCAGATGCACTCCTTGGCGTGCTTGCCCAGCGCCTGGTAAAGAGGCTGTGCCCCAAATGCAGGGAGGCCTACCAGCCTGACGACGAAGAAAAGGAGCGCATCATATACGAATACGGGGAACATCCCACAACTCCGCTGACCATGGAAGACCTGGAAGATGTCACCCTGTACAGGCCCAAGGGATGCGGTGCCTGCAACAAGACCGGCTACAAGGGACGAATGGCCATTCATGAACTGCTTGTCTCCAGTGACGGCTTGAGAAAACTGATACAGAATAAGAGCCCGGTTATGGAAATACGGGATCATGGACTTTCCCACGGCATGAGGACCTTGAAGCAGGACGGGATCCAAAAAGTACTCAAGGGAGATACAGACATGAAGCAGATCCTGGCTGCATGTATCCGCTGATCAAAACTTTCATGGCATGGGTTTTGTCACCCCCTGACCATGAAAGTTAGCTCAAACCTCAAAGTCGGAAGCCCAAAGATAAAAACAAACAATCATGGCTTCTTTTGCCTCGAGCTTTCAGCTTTGAGCTGTTTTCACGGTAAAAATTCTGCCTTCCTCAAAAATCTTCCCTGCCGTCTTTTCCGGCAGGGAAGATTTATTCCAAGCCTTAAGGCATGTCGTTGGTTCGTCGCCCTGTTCCACGTGAAACCTGGACGAGCCTTCCTCTGATTGACTAATCCTGTCCATCTACTATCATTTAACCCCCAAAGGCATCAACCAGCTTTACTGCCCTATTACCTGGATTTTTCAGCTGAAGATGACGAAAAGACATCGCCATGGCAGCCAGACTTATTGAAGTTATTGTTCCCTGGGCAAAACGGGACCTGATGGAAACTGTATTCAGGAAACGAGCAGTCATCCAGCACTGGATCGAGGAGGACAGACCCAGACGCAGCCTGGCTGTAAAACTTCTTACAAAGGCAGAGGACGCAGGCAAGGTAATTGACTCCCTCACCAAGCTCTTTGGAACAGAAACAGATTTTAGAGTGATCATCCAGGCGGTCGAAGCAACAATACCTCCCATTGAGGCGCCGGAAGAACCTCCAGCCAAGATCGGCAGGCTATCGGTCAGCAGGGAAGAACTCTACAACGACGTTATGCAGGCGGCCAGGCTGAACTATGTATTTGCCGGACTGATGATAATATCCACCCTGATCGCAGCATACGGCTTTCTCAAGGACTCCACGGCCATCATCATCGGTTCCATGGTAATTGCTCCGCTTCTTGCCCCGAACGTGGCCATCTCTTTGGGATCGGTTCTGGCCGACTTCAGGCTGATACGTCTTGGGCTGTCCACACAGCTTGCAGGAATACTCCTGGTCATTTTCCTTTCCACGGTATTTGGCGCTGTCACGGACATCGATCCAAACCTCGCAAATATCCATCAACGCATATACGCGGATTATACAGACATAATAGTGGCTTTTTTGTCAGGAACAGCCGGGATCCTGAGTTTCACCACTGGCAGCTCTACGGCACTGATAGGGGTAATGGTCTCCATCTCACTCCTTCCGCCGCTGGTGGCAACCGGCTTGCTGACAGGTTCAGGCTATTTCATCTTTGCAACCGGCAGCTTTCTGCTCTTTCTTGCCAACCTGGCAAGCCTGAACCTGGCAGGGATTCTTACCTTCATCTTCCAGGGTGTAAGGCCCATGACTTGGTGGAAGGCCAAAAAGGCCAAGGCCTATTCCTGGAAGGCATCGGCCCTGTGGATTACACTCATTCTCCTGCTGCTTGCGGCAATGTGGATGAGAAATAGATTTCTGATATTCTAAAAGCGACAAGCATTGCACTTAAACAAGAATGGTCCTGAAAAATGTATGGTGATTACATTAAGACCCTGGCTGGGATTATTCGTGTTCCTTTTCTCCTTTTAACACCTTCCGTTATGTTACTTGGGCTTGCCACAGCCCTTTGGGAAAACAAGGGCGGCATCAACCTCTGGGACTTCGGACTGGCCCTTCTGGCAGGGACTGCCGCCCACATAAGCGTAAATGCCCTGAACGAATATTCCGATTTCAAAACAGGCCTTGATAATCATACTGCCAGAACGCCCTTCAGCGGCGGCAGCGGTGCCCTGCAGGCCCGCCCGGAGCTTTCCTGGCTGGCCCTGGTTACCGGCGTCGCAAGTGGAGTGCTGGTCGGGGCCTCAGGCCTTTATTTTGTCTTTCAAAAGGGCTGGGGGCTACTGCCCCTGGCTGCAGGAGGGATGCTGGTGGTAACAGCCTATACACCGCTTCTTACCCATATCCCTCTGGCATGCCTGATGGCACCAGGCCTGGGGTTCGGCACCATTCTGGTGATGGGCACGCATTATGTCCTCACAGGACATTACGGCGCCACTGCATTCTGGGCATCCCTGGTTCCCTTTTTCCTGGTTAATGACCTCCTGCTCCTGAATCAGTTCCCTGACGTGGAAGCGGACAAAAAGGCAGGCAGAAGACATTATCCAATGGTGCTGGGGAGGAAAAAAAGCGCTGAAATCTATGTTCTCCAGCTCCTGCTGGCGTACCTTTCCATAATTTGCGCCATAGCCCTTGGATTTCTTCCATGGCAGTCAGGGGCAGGACTTCTGACCATGCCAATGGGCCTCAGCGCCTCCCTGGGCGCCAGGCGTTATGCAGATGACATGGAAAAGCTGCTGCCAGTACTTCAGAAAAACGTCCTTTTGAATCTTTTCACACCGCTTCTCATGGCAGCCGGTATTATGAGTGCGGCCTTATTCTAAAGGACATATTTCCCCGGTCCTTTGCGATTATGTTGCAATGCTGCCTGCCTAAACTTATAATCCGTTGCAATTATGCAGCATCGATATTGGCATATGATGTGCAGGTAGAGTCGACAAAATCTCGAGTTCACATCAAAGGCCGTACATCCTAAAGGGAGGCGGTTCAGGGAGAAAGATCTAGTGCGGATCATGATAGTAGGGGCTGGCCAGGTTGGTCAGTACCTTTGTAAAAAATTTTCCTCTGAAGGCCAGGAAGTCGTCCTCATTGACAAGAATGAGAACAAGCTTCAAAGGCTTGAGCGGGAACTTAATATCCTGACTGTTCAGGGCAGCGGAGCCTCGGCCAGAATACTTGCAGAAGCCGGCATTTCCAAAACGGACTTGTTCATTGCAGTTACTGACAGCGACGAAGTCAACCTGGTGGCCTGCTTTGTATCCCGTCACTACAATGTAAAGACCAGGATTGCCAGGGTCAGGAGCGAGGAACTTCTGATGCACGACTCTGTCTTGAATGAAGAGGTCCTGGGCATCGATCTCATAATAAGCCCGGACTGGGCAATGGCGGATGAAATCATAAAACTCATTCAGGTTTCAGAGGCCTTTGATACGGCTGAATTTTCTGACGGCCAGGTCCTGCTCCTGGGCTACATAGTTCACGACAACCATCCCTTCATAGGAAAATCGCTCTATGAAATAGGACAGCTGTCTGCAGACACGCAATACGTCATGACCGCCATCATAAGAAAAGGAGAAACCATAATCCCGAGAGGGGAAGACGTGATCCAGGCGGGAGACAAGATTTACCTCATGATGCTCAGGAGGGATATGAACAGAGTGGAAAGGCTCTTCAGCTTTTCCAGCAGGCTGCCCGGCAGGATCTTCATCATTGGAGGCGGGGACATCGGCTACATGGTGGCCCGGCAGCTGGAAGAGACCCCTATTGAAATCAAGGTGGTAGAAATAGACAAGAAACGCTGCGAATTCCTTTCTGAAAATCTGTCCAACTGCATCGTGCTGAACATGGACGGACTGGATGCACAGGCATTGATAGAAGAGGGCATAGACAAAGCCGATCTCGTCATTGCAGTCACGCGTTCTGCCACCACCAACATACTGGGCTCCCTGCTTGCCAAACACCACGGTGCCAAGCGCTGCATCATAAAGATAACCCGCCACGATTTCGTTCCAATGCTGGACAAACTCGGGATTGATGTTGCACTAAGCCCCAGGCAGGTGGCCGCCGATATGATTATACGCTATGTCCGCCGTGCGGATATCGTATCTGTTGCCACCATCCTGGACACAGATGCCGAGGTAATAGAAGTTTCAGTACCTGAATCAAAGCGCTTCGATCACATCCCGCTGAAGGATCTCAAGATACCGACAGGATCCTTGGTGGGAGCCGTGGTCAGAGAAGGCAGGGCTTTCATTCCTTCAGGCAACAGCGTCATTCAGCCCGGCGACAACCTGGTAATATTCTTCACCAGGGAGGCGGCCAGAAAAGTGGAAGATTTTTTCCAGGCCTGACCAATGGATCACTTGTCTAAGTACTGGGATTCCTGCTGCCGTAACATGGGAGAATAAAAGTGCGCATCGGCGGTGTCCTGAATCTGCTGGGAAAGCTGTTGATAGTCTTGTCTCTGATGCTCCTCACCCCTGTGCCCTTTTCCATCTATTTCAGGGACTCCATGATACCTGTCTTCTTTACATGCTCGACCCTGGGACTCGGTATAGGTGCCGCACTGGTTTTGATATTCCTGCCGGAAAAAGAACTCCAGTTCAAGGACGGTTTCGCCATAGTTGCTTTCAGCTGGCTCTTCCTGGCACTTTTAGGGGCCCTCCCCTACTATATATCAGGCTATATTCCATCCTTCATAGATGCCTTTTTTGAGTCCATGTCCGGCTTCACCACCACGGGTTCCACCATCCTTTCGAATATAGAGGTCCTGCCCAAGAGTCTCCTCTTCTGGAGGAGCATGACCCATTGGCTGGGAGGCATGGGGATCATTGTCCTGACCCTTGCCATCCTTCCGCTTCTGGGAATAGGAGGGATGCAGCTTTTTCAGGCAGAGGTCCCGGGGCCCACAAAGGACAGGCTTACCCCCAGGATACAGGATACTGCGCGAATACTGTGGTCCGTGTACTTTCTCATGACTGCTGCAGAAACAGGCCTTCTGATGCTGGGTGGGGTAAATTTTTTCGATGCCCTGACCCATGCCTTCGGGACACTGGCCACAGGGGGATTTTCCAACTATAACGCTTCCATCGCCCATTACCAGTCAACATATGTTCAGATGGTGATTGTGGTCTTCATGTTTTTGGCCGGCGCAAATTTTTCACTGCATTACATGGCCCTCAAGGGTAATCTCGGTACTTACTGGAAAAACGAGGAATTCAGGTTTTATGTATATATACTGGGGACTGCCACACTTCTGATATTCGCGGCCAATCACATTAACCGTATTTATAGTGACACCGCACTGAATTTCCGCGACACGCTTTTCCAGGCAACTTCCATAATGACAACTACCGGGTTCGGTACTGCAGATTTTGACAAGTGGCCTCCATTCGCCAGGCTGCTTCTGGTGACCTTGATGTTCATAGGAGGTTGCGCCGGCTCTACCGGAGGCGGCATCAAGGTGGTAAGGTGCCTGCTTTTCTTCAAATATGCCCGGTCACAGCTTCACAGGATGGTACATCCAAGACAGGTGGAAACCATAAAGCTCGGCAAGATCAGGGTGGCACAAGACGTAATGATTGCAATCCTGAGTTTTTTTGCCATCTACATAGCGGTGTTCATCACGGCAAGCCTCATTGTCACCGCCCTGGGGGTGGATATTGTAACAGGTCCTTCTGCCGTGATTGCCACCCTCAACAACATCGGTCCAGGCCTTCACCTGGTGGGGCCTACCCAGAATTACGGCCACCTCCCTCCCCTTGCCAAGCTGGTGCTTGTGTTCTGCATGCTGGCTGGCAGGCTGGAGCTTTATACCCTGGCCATCTTCTTTGTCCCAGGCTTCTGGAAGATGACAAGGGCACCCAGGCTCCGGTGGAATCCAAGGCGCCTTAATAACGGTTGAGCTGAAGCCTGGCTCCCGGCCCCAGCAAGGCGTTCAAAAATTGTCCTCTGTCACTGGAGGTCAATCATAAATATAGGAGCATTCCAAGTTTTCCCAATTTATATGCCAGGGCAAGGCCGGGGTGTTTCTTGAAAGATTTCACCACAAGGAAGCCGATTTCAGCCGCACTCAAGCATGTTTGATTGTCGCTGTCTGTATTCAAGAAGAATATGAAACCCGCACAGCGGCTTGGTGAATCTTGAAAGAAATCCCCGGCCTTGCCCCTCCTCATTCAGGGCCAAACAGGTAATGCCACCACCGATATGAAACCGTAAGCTATTTGAAATCGAGGGCGTCCGATTTACTCAAACAGATGAAGAAACTTGAGAATATTCTGATTGAAAAACCCATAAAACAGGTTCACTTACCATAAAGACGCTCATATTTTGAGCCCAGATAGTCAAGAAAGGTTCGGCATTCCGGGGCCCTGCCGGCAACATGCTCAATGAGCTGCCTGGACCTGTACCTCTGGCCCTGAGAATAGATCTTTTCCTTGAGCCATTCCACAAGGGGAGCAAATTCTCCCCGGCGGAATCCTTCCTGCAGGCCGGGCATATCCTGCACGGCTGCGTCAAAAATCATGGCCGAATAGATATTCCCAAGGGTATAGGTGGGGAAATATCCAAATGCCGCACCGGACCAGTGTACATCCTGCAGGCACCCCTGACTGTCGTCAGGCACTTTCATGTCAAATATGTCTTCAAAAAGTTCGTTCCACCTGGCAGGTATATCACCCACCTGCAGGTGGCCGTTTATGATCTCTTTTTCAAGCTGAAACCTCAAAAACACATGGAGATTATAAGTGACTTCATCTGCCTCCACCCTGATGAAAGAAGGCTTCACCCGGTTTATGATGCGCACGAAATCGTTTGTATCCACGTCATCCAGCATGCCCGGGAATATCCCGCGGGCAATGGGCAGAAAATACTCCCAGAACTCCAAGCTCCTGCCCACGATATTTTCCCACAGCCTGGACTGGGATTCATGGATTCCAAGGGAAACAGATTCACCAAGGGGGGTGCCGAAGGCATCTGCTGCCAGGTTCTGGCTGTAGAGGCCGTGGCCGGCCTCATGCAGTACACCGAATACTGCCTCGGTAAAATCCTTTTCGTTCCACCTGGTGGTTATCCTGGTATCTCCAGGACCTATCCTGGTGGAAAAGGGATGTACCACAGTATCAAGACGGCCGGCTGTGAAATTATATCCTATTCTTGCCGCCATCAGCCTGGCAATGACCCTTTGGGATTCCAAGGGGAAATTGCCCTGGATCTCTCTCCGTGTGGCGCTGCTTTGCACCCTCGCCTTTGAAAGTATATCCTTTAATCCAGGGACAAGTTTTGCAAAAATGGCCTCGATATTTGCCGTCTTTTCGCCAGGCTCGTAAAGATCAAGGAGAGCGTCGTACATGTTTTCCTCGAATCCCAGATAGATGGCCTTTTTCCTGGAAAGCGCCACCAGTTTTTCCAGGTGAGGCTCAAATATGGAAAAATCCGAGGCTGCCCGTGCTTCTACCCAGGCCCCATGGGCTACAACCTTGGCATAAGAAAGTTCCTCGACAAGTTCCTCCGGGAGCTTGACTGCCTGCCCATGGATACGCCTCCATTCCCTGACGTTTACGTGGATGTCGCTTGAGGACCCTAAATCCCTGACCTGGTCCCACATATGGTCCAGAAGTTCTCCTGTCCTTTGTTCCACCAGCATTGAATGAATGAGTGCCGACAGCGTGGAAATCTGCCCTGCCCGGTGTTCCTGCCCTCCTGGAGGCATAAATGTTTCCTGATCCCAGGACAGCAGCCTCAAGGTGCTCTTCAAAAAGGCTATTCTTGCAAAACGCTCCCTTAGTTCTTCGTAATCCCTGCTTGTTTCCATGCTTTTAAGACCTTTTTTGAGTTCCATGACAGACTCTAAGGTGATAGTCTGTCATGGTCATTTTATGACTTGAAGGATAATACAACCATTGGACAAAAAACTGAATATTATGAAACACAGATATAAGGCTGCCCTTTTTGACCTTGACGGAACCCTCCTGGATACCCTGCAGGACATTGCAGAATCCATGAACAAGGTGCTGGAAAAACACGGGCTGCCCATCCATCCTGTGGACAGGTACCGTTATTTCGTGGGAGATGGTGCCAAGATCCTGGTTGAAAGAGTGCTTCCCCCGGACAAGGCCTCAGACAAAAGATACCTGGAACGATGCCTGAAAGATTTTCTTGCACTTTATGCACAAAACTGGGATTCCAATGCGGTTTTGTACCCCGGCATTTCCGATATGCTTGAAGCACTTGATGAAAGGGGATTCGCCCTTGCTGTTCTTTCCAACAAGCCCCACGACTTTACCAGGCTTTGCGTAAAAAAATTCCTCAATAGGTGGAAATTTCCAGCTGTCTTCGGAGAAAGACCTGGCATAAAAAGGAAACCCTCGCCCCAAGGGGCACTGGAAATTGCTAAGCGTCTTGGAGTAAAGCCCCAAGATTGCATTTACCTTGGAGATACATCCATTGACATGAAAACTGCCCTGGCCGCCGGGATGTTTCCTGTAGGGGCCCTGTGGGGATTCAGAGATGAGGAGGAATTGAGAAAGGCCGGGGCGAAACTCATTCTAGCCTCGCCCCGGGACCTGATAAGATATCTGAACCAGGCCTGAAAAAACAATGAGACAGGCTACTTCCTGACCCACTTGCCAGGTGCCTTTTCAATATATGTTCCCCTGGGTGCTGTTTTCTGCCATTCGGATGCAAATATCTTCTGAACCCTGGAAAGCTGAGACCCAGGGATGTTCAGGCTCTGGGCCACTGCCCTGTAAAGGGCCATGCGATCTGAATTCTCGGCACTTACCAGGCGTTTAAGATCCGCCTTTTGTTTGAGTCCGAGACCTGCCTGGCTCTTTATCACCAGCAGGCCGTTGGCTGCCTCGCCCACGTTTCCCGCCTTCATAAAGGGGATCAGAGAAGGATAGCGGCTTTTCATCCTTGCCTTCAGCTGCCTTATAGTGGCATTGGATACTGTGAGTTCATTGGCTGCAAATGCCTGGCTTCCAAAATGAAACCAGGACGTGGGTATCTTTTCCTTGCTGTCGTCCTCCTTCAGGTCAGACTGCTGCCCCCTTATGTCTTTTGCTATGTCTTCTGCAGCCTGCTTCACCTCTGCAGCGGGGAAATATATGTTAACAGTTACGCATGCAGTTATAAGAAAAACCGTCAATGCCACAATGGTTTTCAGGCTCATATGCTTCATGTTTAACGGACCTCCATTTTGGAATTATCTGTTTCTGTTATCCTTTTCAGTCGTTCTACCATATCCTTGAATCGTATCCTACCCCCTGGATTCATATTGATCACATTGACACCCCCGAAAAACCCCCTTTCCACCAGATATTCCCTGCCGCCCTTTTTGATAAGCCCGTGCAGCACGAATAGATCATTGTTCAGGCTGCATGATATACCGATACGCTTGTATGAAAACTCCTTGAAAAAATATCCCAGGAAGGAGACAGAACCCTCTCCACCGCCGAGGATGGAAAGATTTTCCACTGCCCTGATGCTGATCTTTTTGGGAGTCTTGGCAGATTCGTCGCTCTCCAGTCTAAAATCAAAGCGCTCGGGCTGGATGCCGCTCATGACCAGGCCCTTTATATGCCCTCTAACGACCCCGGATACCACACCGAAGGATGTGGGAGCGGTAAGCATTTTGAGATCCAGATCCTTGAACACGATATCAGCTCCGTAATGCACGATGGGAGCAAAGGGTTCAATCCAAATTCCCGATGCTTCTATGATGCCGCCTGCCACCTCGGCCCTTATCTTCCCAGAAAAGACGAGCCTCTGCCCCTGGAGCCTGGCAGACATGTCCCTTGCAGAAACCCTCATTTCATAGGGGAAACCAGCAACGAGCCTTTTTATCTGAAGATCCTCCAGGCTTATCCCTTCCAGAAATAGATTTTTGGTGGACATGTCAAAGGCTGCCTTCTTAACGGATATTTCCCCGTTTTGCAGGTCCAAGGCCACAGGGCCGGCTGAAATGCTTTTTCTGCATATGGTCATGGGGATGCGGTTTTGCCTTAAACACACCTTGACAGAACGGTCCAGCAAGGACGCTGGAAGGAGGTTCTGCAGATAAAAATCTCTCCAGGAAAGACCACCATTCCGGCATTTTTCGTCCCTGAAAGGCCAGTGGAAATCGAAAAAAAGTCCGTTGAAAAGGTCTGAACCCGAATAACGGATGTCGGCCATGCATCCCAGCTCCACCACCCTGCCATCAGTAGAGGCCTTGAAGGAGCCTGAAGGGTCGATTTTTTTCAACACTGGATGGGAATCACCGAAAGGATCCCTCAGGAAAACCGGATAAAGCCTTTCAAGGCTCCCGGAAAGATCCAGGCGTCCTATCCTGATATTTTTCAAAAGACTGCCAATACCTTCATTTTTGTCATCTTTCAGGGAAATATAGACATCTTTTGCATCAAGCAAAAAGGGACCTTCCATTTTCGCCCTTGATACCAGAACCCCTTTTTTATTCAGGGTGCCGCCTGCAGTAACTGAACCCTTCAGCTCTGAAAGGTCAAAAAACCAAGGATACATCAGGACCTGTCCCTTGTCCCAGGACGCAGCTGCTGTCCAGGAAGCCTTTCGTCCCTGTCCCTTGAGCTTAAACTTCAGCCTGAGATCCAAGTCCTCAAAGGCGTGGTCCGCATCCTTGGAGCCAGAAAGCCCCTGAATCTGTATATCCGAATCCACGACCCAGGAACCTGTCTCCATCTCGTAGTCCAGTCTGACCCTGGTTTTGGTGTCCCTCTCCTTTTCCGGCTGGAGGGCAAGACTTATCCTGGACAGATCCCTTGGACTTTCCAGGCTGTAAAGCTGGAATGCCCCAAGCCGCACGGGTAAGCCGGCTTCAGCAGCCATTTCATCCAGGGGAAGACTGACCCTTCCCCGGGCCTTCAGGCCCTTATCCCTGGAAAAGGCCAGCATGCCATCCAGGAAAAAGCGCCCTGTAATGCCGGTCTTTTTCAGGGCAGGTACCATCTGCATATGGGAAATCTCCACGGAAAATGCCCCCTTGGCAGAATCAAGTTCTTCAGGGAGAGAAAAATCCAGACTTAATCGGACGGGCACCTGACTGGAAAGACCTGGCGCCCTGACTGCTGAAAGGGATTTAAGCCCTGCCTTGAAGGTGGAAAAATCAAGCCTCCCATCCAAACTTCCCTGAAGGTGCAGGGCAGAACGATCAAGCTCATAAGATGCCGAAAACAAGGACAGATTTGTTGTTTTCTGCCCTGTCTCCTTTAAATCCGGCTTGAAATCAACATCCTTTACCCGGATACTGATATCAGGAGAAACATAGTCAATTTTTCCCTTCTTTATCTGCACCAGCCGAAGGAGCCGGTACTTTCTCCTTGAAATGTGAAGGGATCTGCCAGGCTTTCCTTTTTCGGCTTGTATCTCCACCTCGGGCCTTTCCACAACAATCCGGCTGAAAAAAGGGGGTGCATAATCCAGGATAAGACCTATTCCCAAAACCCTGACCTTCAATCCTTTTGTGGAAAATTCTATGCCGGACAGATGCAGGCTCCGCGGTGCTGAAGAGGAAATCTTGGAAATTTCAAGTTTTTTGTCGCCCCAGGCCAAACTAACCGGAAACCCCGGACCCTTTACCAGAAGAAACCAGAAAAGAGACAGTGCCAGCAGCAGACAGGCCGTTAATGCGAGGAAGAACCTTTTCAGGAGGGCTTTTCCTTCCATCTTTCCGGAAAGACTAGTTTCACTGTTGTACCAAGGCCCGGCCTTCCTTCTATTTCAATCTCTCCCTGGTGCTCCTTCATTATATGGTGAACCATGATAAGGCCGACCCCGGTGCCCGAAGGCTTGGTTGTAACAAGTTCCTTGAAGAGTTTTTTCTGGATTTCAGGCGGGATGCCAGGGCCGTAATCCCTTATGGACAGCACCGGCCTGCCGTTTATCCGGCTTACCTCTATTTCAAGGGCAGCTCCGTGGGGTGAGGCGTCCACTGCATTTTTCAGCACGTGGATTATTGCGACTTTGAGTATCCTGGGATCGGCATGGATTTTAAGAGGCATTTCTGCAATACTGGTCACAAGCTTGAGGTTTTTCTGTTCCAGGTGGGGATGCCAGGCCTCCAGTATCTCTTCCACCAGCTCCCTGAGATCCATTTCAACAAAGAATCTCTCCTGTTCCCTGGCCAGGCCCTCAAAGTCCTTTACTATTTCCTCGAGCTTATTGGCCTCTCTGAAGATGGCCTCTATCTTGGCACGTTCCGGGAAATCAGAGGAAATCTTTTTCAAAACGATTCTCGCAAGCCCCCCGATAACAGTTGCCGGGTTTCTTATCTTGTCCGCTATTCTCAGGGCCAGCTCCACCACTGTCCTTTCATGAACCAGGGATTCCATGTCCTGGCTCAGCTCCAGGAGCTCGCTATTTGCCTTGTCAAGCTCCATGTTCTTCTTTGAAAGGGTGCGCAGCAGCTCCAGAACTTCCTCATGCTTGGCCCTTAAATTTTCAAGAAACGATTCCTCCAGGTCGGAAAAAAGTTGCTTTTTAATCTCCTCGTATTTTTTCTGGAGCTGTTCGCAGCTCTCTTTCCCGCCCCACATCACTGCCCTGGCACGCATGGATCTGCCCGGAATGCATCTTTGAAAATCCAGCTCGTCCATTACGGTGTCAAGGGAACGGAAAAGACCTGAATATATCCTTCCCGCCTTCTCCGGAGCACGGGATTCTCCAGGTACTATGCAGCTGGTCCTGCCCTGGAAGTTGAGCTCCATACCGGAGACCGAGGGCCCCCGCTGCCCTGCCACAAATTTGCATACAATGAAAAAAGAAGCCTTTCCGCCCCTGGTATGGTGAAGAAGGAACCGGGCCAGCTCGGATGCTGCCAGGGCAATTTTCACCCTCTTGATCCTGGGAAAACCGCATAGTTCTGCAAGAATTTTTGCCTTTGAGCGCACCAGAGGTATATCCCTTTCTTTCTTGATTACCAGGGTGACTATGTGAATATGATGGTCTAATCCCGACATTTCCAGACCACCAGTGTTGCATCATCTCCGGAAACCATGCCCTGATTGCAGCATGAAAAAAGGTAATGGGTCCAGAGCAGTGCAGACATGGATCGTTCTGTCTGCCCGAACTTCACCTGAGGTACAGAACCAAGTCCGTCCGTATGGATTATTCCCATGACAGAGGTAAAATTTTCAAATCTTTCAGTTGAAATACTGGATTTGGAAATGACCGGGCCTAATATGCCGGGATGGCCGCTGACCTTTACAGGCCTGCCGTCAACGTAAAGATACTGATTGACATTTCCGACTGCTGCAGTGTCCACTACGCATTTTGAGGTATCAACCCTCACCGCCTGGGCCGAAACACCGCGGGAATGGGCAAGCCCCCTGCCTGCCTCCATGAGCATTTCCAGAGGTTCCGCGCTGGCCGGTACGGCCCTCAGGAAATCCATGGCAGCAGAAACCGCTTCTGCAGCTTCTTTTCCATGTCCCAGGGCATCCATAACCACCATGGCCTGCTTTTCCTTCTCGCAGCAGAAGAAAAAGAAATCACCGCAGTATTTTTCCCCGTCAACAGGCCTTATCAAATAGGAAAAATCCAGGGGAAACTCTCGGTTCTTTACGGAAGGGAAAAAAAATTCAGCAGTCACAAGGGTCACGGACTCCAGTTCGAAGCTCAGAAGATCAGGACAGGGAAACACCCCCAGCTTGCCGGAACAGATGGCAAACCGATCTGCTATCCTCCTGATGCATCCGAGGCCCGTGCCGAGACCATTGGAAGAAGATATTCCGTCCTCAAGGGCCTTTTTTATATTTGTAATCCCGGGCCCCATGTCCAGGCTGGAAATGCTCATGACAGACCTGTCCAGAAGGCGCTGTCCGAAAAAACGCAGGCGGCCGGAAACTGTCTTATGCTTTATGTGGTTCTGGGCCATCTCGCTGACCGACAGCACTATGTCTGCCTTTTTTCCCGGCGAAAACCCAAGCCTTCCTGCAATATCAGAGGCAAATGCCCTGGCCAGGACAACATCGGCCTGTCTTTTGACATCCATTTCGTGCCAGTGCGGCTGCAGGGAAATCAGATCCATTTCCATACCTCGATAAAGGCCCCGCCGGAAAGGAGATTTGCCACTGTCATATCGTCAGAAAGCGCCTTCAATAGATTAAGACCCATCCCCATTCCCCTGTCCTCGGAATAGCCAGGAGCAAGGGCCAGATCGAGATCTGCAATTCCCCGGCCCCTGTCCTCAGCACTTATACCAAACCCTGTGCGGTCTGATGAGCGCACGACCTTGACACAAATCTTGCCTTCTCCGCCGTGCCTCAATATATTTTTGGCGAGCTCATCGATTATGGTAAGAAGCTGGGCTTCAATAACCTCGTCAATGATCCCTGTCCTACCTATTATCTGCCTCAGCAGTGCCCTGGCACTTGGGATATCTTTTTCTTTAGAGACGACAGCACATCTTTTCTCAATTATCTGGGGCTTCTCTGGTGCAGTCACTGTAAGGCGAGCCTGCTTTCGATTTTTTCAAGTGCCTGCTGTGAATCCAGGGCAAAGGACAAACTTTCATCAAAGGAAATGTTGAAATTCTTAAGGGCCACCACTGCCGAGGCACCAAGACCGGAAATTACCGTCCTGGTATTCAACAGGTCCAGCACTGAAGCCAGTCCGCATATATGTTCGGCCAGAAATGTATCTATTACCTCCACGTTGCTGAGATCTATCACTACTCCATTGATCTTTCCCCTCTTGACCTTTTCCGAGAGAGCCTTGGAAAGGGCGATCACGCTGGAATCGTCTATTTCTTCCTGCAGGGAAACAAGCAGGACATTTCCCAGGGAAAATATGGAAAAGGGGACCATAAACGGCCTCTATTCCCCTTGGTTATTCAGGAAGCGGGTGCTGGCAAGCTGCTGTCTGTGCATCTCCATGAGCTTCTGTATGGCAAAGTGTAGGCCGTCTGCCATGCGGCTTTTCACATTTATGGTGCCCAGATCCACGCCGAGATGTGCCATGGTCAAGGCTATCCTGGTGGAAATACCTGTAAGTATGGCCTCCCCGCCCATGAGGCGAACGGCATCAACGGTCTGGAGAAGATGGTTTGCCACTGCAGTATCCACATTCGGCACACCTGTTATGTCTATTATTACGAAGGGCGAGCGGGTCTGCTCAATGGTAACAAGGAGCCGCTCCATGGCGGACTGGGCCCTGTGGCTGTCCACCGTGCCCACCAGCGGCAGTGCCAGGACCCCTTCCCACACCTCTATTACCGGTGTGGAAAGCTCCAGGATCTCTTCCTGCAGGTGCCGGATATCTTCATCCCGCTTCTTGAGCATCTCTTCCTGCTGTTTCAGGATAGTCCTTTCCTGTTCAAGCCTTTCAGAAATATCAATAAAATGCTCCACGCAGCCGATTATTTCACCCTTGTGATTCCTGACCGGCCGGCTGGCAAATTCTATGGGGATGTCCCTGTCTCCCACCTTCAGAGCAGTCTGCCCCTGATTGACCGAGTTGGTGCTGGTTGCCACCCTGCAGGTACATTGGTCGGTCTGGCACATAGGGGTATTGAAGACCTCGTAGCACTTCCTGTCGAAGCAGTCGCCGGGACTTCTACCCACGAGCTCGGCCCCAGCCCTGTTAATGATAAGGATGTTGTTGTCGAGATCAGTCACGAAGATTCCCGAAGGAACAGCATTTATAATTTCAAACAGAAATCCTTCGTCACCCTGGTAATTCTTTAGTTCTTTCATGGCTCATCTCCTTGTGGTCATATGAAAAAATTTTATCAGATAGAATTGACGGCGTCTAATCCTTTTGCTCTGAAATTCCGGGACCATTGACAGAATTTTCAAAAACATGGGACCAGGGAGGACCACAGCTGAAAGCTGACATTCATTTTTTTAAGGACGCTTTCTGGGCCTTTTCCGGCTGAATCATGCAGAAGAGGTTAAGGTTGGAAAAGATGCGCTCCTTGACCACGTTTTCATGATATGCATTGAGGAAGTCGCTTTTTTTAAGTATGCCCACCACCCTGCCGGGATCTTTTTTGGAAACCACAGGCAGAAAGGAAAAACCACTGGCTGCAAATATGCTGAAGGCCTTTTCCAGGCTGTCGTCCTCTCCAATGGTGGCTACATCCCTCTTCATCAGCCCTTCGGCCTTCAGATCCTGAGGGCATTCCTCCTTGTGAATCAGGAAACTTCTTATATCCCTGATGGTAAGGACACCGGCCAGGCGATCATTTTCATCAAGGACCACAAAGTGCGGAAAACTGCTCTTTTCCATCAAGTCCACTATTTCCCAAAAGGGCGTGGTGGTTCGTATCACCTGTTCCAGGGGTGACTGGTAATCCGATACCTTCATGTCCCGCAGGCGATTTATTTCGTGACCCTTCACGATGTCCACGCCTTCTGATAGTAGCTTGGTCTCGTATACAGAATAACCATGAAATAGTCTTACGATTATGAGACTCGGGATGCAGGCCACCATCAACGGAAGAATCACCTGGTATGTATATGTAAGTTCAAAGATGGTAAGGACCGCCGTCATTGGGGCAAGTGTGGTTCCGCTCACCACTGCCCCCATGCCAACAAGTGCATAATAAGCAGGATTCACTCCCTGAATCGGGCAGCAGTGAAGGGCCACCTCGCCCACTGCAGTACCCAGCATAGCGCCTATGAAAAGAGACGGCGCAAATATCCCTCCGCTCATTCCGGAACTTATACATATACCTGTGGCAACTATCTTTGCCGCAAACATAATCAGGGCAGAGGCCAAAACCACCCTGCCGTCCAAGGCCTTTAGGATTTCCCCGTAGCCCACCCCCATGACCTGGGGCAGCCAAAGCCCGATGAGGCCTATAATCAGGCCTCCTAGTGCGGGTTTTATCCATTGGGGCCCGGGGACCCTTTTCCAGAGCCTGGGCAGGCCGAAAAGGCTCCAGATCAGGAGCAGGCCTGCCAGGCCTGCCGCTATCCCGAGGCCAAGATAGAACACAAGCTCCCAGTGACTCACCAGTGCGAAGCTGGGCGGATGAATGGTGGCCCTCTGACCCAGCATCTGCCTTGCCACAACGGTCCCGGTTACAGCCGAGACAACTATGCTGCTCATGGAAGACACTTCCAGGTCAAAAAGGAGGATCTCAACGGCAAACATGGTCCCTGCTATGGGCGCCTGGAAGGTGGCAGCCATGCCTCCGGCTGCTCCGCATGCCACTGCAAGCCGGCGCTTGTCGGCACCCAGGGAAAAAAGCTGGGATATGGAAGAACCTATGGAGGCGCCTATCTGGACTACGGGTCCTTCCCTTCCCACCGAGGCCCCGGCCGATATCAGCGTTGAGGTAACAAGGGTCTTCAAAACAGTTACCCTGTGCCTTATTCGTCCTCCCTCAAGGGCCAGGGCCTTCATCACCTGTGGCACTCCCGGCCCGCGGATCTCAGGGGCCCACTTGGCAACCACCACGCCGGAAAAGAGCCCAGCTCCAGCCGGAATAAGCAGCCTGAGCCAGACCGGCACATCAGCCAGCTCCTCTGGAGTGGTCCACAAGATGCGGCTGCCCCAGCCCAGAAGAAAATGAAAAAGCACCCCTCCAAATCCGGCAGCCACTCCTATAACAACAGAGATCAGGAGAGGAACGACTACCTCGCTGACCACAAACTCCTGTCTCTGTTTTCGAGAACCCAGGGATTTTTCCATGTTTCAGCAAACCGGATAAAATGATCCGGATTCTCCGGCAAAAAGTGCAATGATAAGCTTAAAACTCATTATATCCATCCTCCCCCAGGCTGGTGCCGAAGACCTCTATAAGCAGGTACCTTACGGTTCATTATAGCAGAATGGACCAATTCCCTGAATGATAATCCCAAATTATGCACTTCAAATGCCGAACTAATGATTTCTTTTATAATTTCAACAGATTATTGTTAATATAATGACAGACAATATTCACCTACATGGTGACAGGTTCCAAAAGCAAAAATGTTCGGCATTTGAAGCCACAAGGGGCTCGCAATTTCACCGAATTTGTCCCGCGATGCCGCGGGATCGGGCACTTGAAGTACCATGGTACGTCTCCTTGCACCTTCGGCAAACTTACGAGCTGCATAATCCTGGATAATCCTTCACACAGAGACATTGCAGCAGACAACAGGACAAAGACACTGGAAATATATCTTGTTAAATGCCATACTTCCCCAGGGGGCCTTGCCCCCATATTACCGCATTTAATATTTGGTCTTGAAAGCGGGATGTTTCAGTTTGAATGCATTCACTAAATGCATCCGGGATGTATCTAAACACTGCACGGCCACAAGATTCCAAAAAGCCCATGCCTTGTCAAAAGCTTGAACAACACAGAAAGGTCTGGCGGGAAAAACCTGTCTTAAGGGCCGTATATCAGCGCTGGTACAGACAAATGCTGCAGCATGCTCCTGCCACCGGCGCCATCCTTGAAATCGGAGCAGGCAGCGGAAATCTAAAAGAATACCTTCCAGGCATTATTGCTTCTGACTACATATTTTGCAGCTGGCTGGATCTAAGCCTGGATGCCCATGAACTGCCTTTCAGGGAGGGCTCCCTTGGCGCCGTTATAGCCGCAGATGTCCTCCATCACCTGGATGCTCCCGTTGCTTTCCTTGAAGAGGCCCGAAGGGCCCTGAAGAAGGGGGGCCGGCTTATCCTCCTCGAACCCTTTATCTCTCCCTGGTCCCGGCCGGTTTACACATATATTCACAGGGAGGACGTGGATTTTTCCCAGGACCCCTTCAAGACCAGAAAAGCCAGTAAAAAGGACCCCTTCCAGGGAAACATGGCTTTAGCCACCATTCTTTTCTATAAAAAGGCAAAAAAGCTTGAAAAACACCTGCCTGACTTTCCTGTAATTAAAAGACAGGTGTCTGATTTCCTGTTGTATCCCATGAGCGGAGGCTTTGAACACCCCTCCTTTTGCCCGGGTTTTCTGGCCCCGGCCGTCATGTCTCTGGAAAGGATGGCTGCCCCATTTGCCCGCATCCTGGCATATCGCACGCTTATAGTCATGGAAAAACGTTCCCATCCATAAATTTGAAGCCACAAAGATTTTTGGCTTCCAAATGGATCCGTGCCCAAAAGCCCCCTTCAATAAAATGTGTATGTTTTTAACTACAGAACAAATTCTCCTCTTGTCAAAAACTGCCGCCAAGCAAGAGCAAAAGGCCCGACAGGGCACGGTTGGCTGTGCTCAAGTAGCTCAAATTATGGCACGGATCCTGCGGTTTAGAACAGCAAGCAAGGTTGAGGAAGGGGCCTACAGAGGGGCCGGCACACAAGGGTTTCAATTATTTGGTTGACAAAAACAGGGGGCTCAGCTATTAAGACAAAGTGAATTATTATTCATTGTCCATAAATAGAGAAAGGAGGAGTTTTTTATGAGCAGGAAAAGTATCTTTTCAATGGTGATCGCCTTCGTTTTCGCACTGGTAGTTGGCGGCGTGGCTGTTGCTGCAGACACCGGTCCGGAACAGATAGTTCTCAAGGCCAAAAAGGGCGATGTCACCTTTCACCATCACAAGCACCAGGCAAAATTCAAGTGCGGTGAGTGCCACCACGGCCCGGGCCATTCCGAGTACAAGGAAGGCATGAAGATTCAGACTTGTGAAAAGTGCCATAACAAACAAAATGCAGAGATGCCCAAGAAACTGCAGAAGACCATGAATGCGTTCCACACAAACTGCAAGGGATGCCACAAGGAAAAGGGCGGCCCCACCAAGTGTAACCAGTGTCACAAGAAATAACCCGGGGCTCCCTTGGCTCTTTTGAAAAGACCTGCACAAACAGCAGGTCTTTTTTTGTTCCAACCGTGCCGGCTGACCTCAGCCCAAAACCTTCTTGACCTGCCTGACGATACCTTCTCCCAATGCCTTGACATCCGGGAGGTTTGAGCGGACTTCAAGCCTTTTCAAGAGCTCCCTTTGTATCTCTGCCAGAACAGACTGGCTGTCCATGTCCGAGGCAATTCGCCTGATAACCTTCCTCGGGCTGCTGCCTGCCCAGCCGCAGTCATGCTCAAAGTAATACCTTGCTGCCTCGCCAACCAGGTACGAACCATAGGCGGCTGCCATGCCCTGGGGAAGGGCAGTCAGCACGGTACCCGCCCCTAAAGTAAGGGCCTTGACAAAGTGTGATGCAGCATGGGTTGCCCATTCTGCCAGGGCCATCCAGCCAGCACTCTTTGCTATTCCAACTGCCAGACCGCCGGCACTGGAAAGGCTTATGTCTTCCCCGTATATGCGCCCCAAGGCTGCCACCATGGCTGCATCACTTGCAAATCCGCCGGCGATATCGGCAACGGGCACGGGATTAAAGGCAACTGCAGCCCCCTTTATCACACAAAAGTGCAGGATGACCCGCCTGGCCTCTTCTGCCCTCATCTCCATTTTAAGGGATCGAAGCCGCTGGCTGGTTTCTTCTGCAAAAAGGGCACAGTTCAGGGCAATAAGGGCCTTTCCTTCCCTTTCAAGTATCTCAAGTATGCGAAGCCTGAGCTCATCCACCCGGGGCGGAGGCTTCCTGACTTCCTCCCTGGAGGTGCCGTCAGGCATCTCCATTACATATTTCCGGGGCATGGGATCGGCAGATGTCACGACTATGTTTTCTTCGGGAATCATTCCCCGGACCCGTTCAGCAAGCACATTCTTGAGGTCTGCAAGCTGCCTGCTGGTGTAAAGGTCCGACTTGTTCAAAACAAGTATCACCGGCTTATGAACATCGATAAGCCGCTGAAACACGCTGAGCTCAAGGTGGTTCAGGTCGGAATCGGTTACAAAGAGCACCAGGTCTGCAGCTGCTGCCTGTGTGCAGGCAAGCTCTGCCCTGTGCCGGCCGCCCACCTCGTTCAGACCAGGGGTGTCAACAAGCTCTATAACAGAACGGCCCAGGCCGGGGAGCTTGTAAGTATGAGTAGACCAGGATACACGCAGGGCCTTTTTTGTCACCCCGCCCTGAACACCCACCTCAGCCAGTTTTTTTCCTGCCAGGGCATTTATCAGGGCAGACTTTCCTGTGGATATCTCTCCCAGGAGCACGATGTCTATCCTGCCAGTTTCAAGCTTGTCTATAAGGCCCCGTATTTGATCCATTTCCCGGGAAAGGGACTGCCTCTCCCGACTTCTTGCCCTGTCCAGATCACTTAGTGTCTTGTACAGAGAATCAAGGGCCTGTTTATAGAGGTCATCACCGCCTGTTTGTCTTTTTTGATTTGTCATGGACATTATGAAGATGGACCTTTTTCAGCAGCCCTGAACCTCTTGAGACCTTCCATAGCAAGGGAAGCAAGCTGGCTGGGTGAAGTTATCCTTTTCCATTCTTCCATGGCAGAAGCCTGGAGATCGGCGGCCCTTTCTTCGTCTTTCCTGGCCCTGAAATAATCTATCATAACCGTACCGATCCACCTGGTGACAACAGCCTGGACAACACCCTGCAGCGCGCCTCCGCTTATGGTCCCTGCTGCAGGTACGGCCTTCAGTCCGGAGGCCACCACCTGGGCTACCGCCGGTGCAAGGGCAGATGCGCCGACAGAGGCATAAAGGTTTTTCAAAAGCTGGTTAAGCAGCTGCCTGGCATCGGCCATTTCTATTTTCCTTTCAAAGACCGCTGCTATTTCCAGTATCATCTTAAGACTGAATCCAAGCCCGGCCGCGGCATCCAGTATGGGCGCAGGACTTGCGGCCGCAGCCAGGGCCGCCTTCCAGGTATAAGAATCAACAATTTTCCTGGCCCTTGAAATAATTATTCTTTGTATGCGTTCCAGGGTGTCCTTTTTCAGCATCCTGGACTGAAGCAGGAGGCTGCAGAGAACAATCTGCTTTCTCTCATCCTGGATAACCTTGTTCATCCTTTCCACAAGGGCAGTTATATCAGGTGGGGTGGTCTCTATTTCTTCTGTTTCCGAACCGTCCGGGCCTATTCTTGTTACCCTGCGCATGCCTTGTGCAGCCTGCACCACCACTATGTCTTGGGAGTCCACTATACCCTTGAGCTGTTCGCGCAGTTTCTGTACCAGCAATTCCTGGTCATCCTCTGAATACCAATCCTGCTTGTTAAGGCAGACAATGACCCTCTTTTCCATTTTCCTGAGCCAGGAGATTGACCGGAACTCGAAATCCTTCAGCGGACCGTCAATGACGAAAAGCACCATATCGGCAGATGCAGCACCAAACCTTGCAAGCTCCTCTGTCTCTTTTCCTCCAGCCTCGGCAAGCCCCGGAGTATCCACCAGCTTTACCCTGTCCCCGCCGGGAAGATCTATCTGCCTCAAGGTCCTTGTTGTCCCGCCGGCCACATTGGTATCGAAAATATCCTGGCCGGCAAGGGCATTTAAGACAGAAGACTTACCGGACGAAACGGTTCCTACTGCTGCAATTTCCAGGACGGTGTTTTCCAGCCTGAACTGGATGCGCCGGGAACCCTCTTCGATGGCCCTGCTGAAATCTCCATCTTTCCCGGACTGCCTGGAAATTTTCCTGGCTTCATTCAGATTTTTTTGGATTTCTGCAAGCTTTTTCTTTTCAGGAATGGAAGACAGGGAAGCAGAGGCCTTTTTTCTCTTTTTGGCGTTTTTTCGGGTGTTTCTGAACACTACCAGGAAGGCCCACAACAGGGCACCGGCAAGAAGAAACAGTCCGAGGCCGACAGCCGCAAGGTACAGATACCCCCATTCCTCCCCATGGGCCAGTGCAGCCTCATACTGTTCCAAAAAGCGGCCGGGCAAGGTAAAAAGCATATAACCCAAAATACCCGTCAGGGTAATAAGGGCGAATTGTTGAATCTTTTTATTCACGAGTTAATCCACTGAATTCACTGTTTGAATCCCGCGCAGGAATATGTTCGATTTTTGGATTTTTTAGATTCCCGCATCGTTCCATGAAAGATAATAACTGCACCTCATTAGGCAATATCAGGAAGGGCTTCCCAGAGTATAAAGCTCTTCACCTCATACACGTCTGTTCTCCGGGGTTTGATAAAAAAACCTTCAACAGGATAATTTTCAGGAGAATATTTCTGAGATATCTTTTGAGTATCCTTGTCAAGCCCGCGGGCAAGGAGCCTCAAGGCTTCTTCTGCACGCTCTACTGAGGCCCGTGCCCTTTGAACATCCTCTTTTTCCCTGAGCATCCTGCCGGCACTTCTTATGCCCCTTCCAGCCCTTGACGCATTTGCACCAGATAGGGTCCTTCTGCCGAAAAGTGCTCCCAGAATAGCAACGCCGAAAGATACAGCTGTATCAACGCCCCTGGCCGCAACATCCCCCTTCTCCTTTTCCAGACGGCTTCTGGCCCTGGCCAGCCTGTCTTCCAGGACCAGGTAGCGCTTTTCATACCTGGTTTCCAGCTTATCTAAGGCATCTTGTTTCCTGGTTCTTAATATCGCGGCCATTCTGGCCCGGAAATCCTCCAGGGATTCCCCGGGACGAGACTCGAGCTTCAAACTTTTCACCCGGAAAAGCTTGAGCCTGCAGCTTCGATATAAAAAATCCGACCATGATCTTGCAAAAGGTGCCAGAGACCTTGACGAAAGCAATGACTGGGGCAGGGAAAAATAGGAAGCCTCTTCCGGGGGAGACTGAGCAAGGTCAGAGGCTTCTATGTCCAGGGGTTCTGCAGTCTTCCAGTCGGCCTGGACAAAATTTTCATCCATAAAGACCTTGGCACTTTCATGGCGGATAATGTCAATTCCCCTTCGAACATCAAAAAACCGAACCTTGGCGGTTAACGCAAGATACGGCCTGAGCAGGAACCTTTCTGCAGGAACTGGGGGCACGTGAAACAGCTGGGTGATGCCTGCTGCCAAAATCGGACGCTTGGAAAGCTCACCTCCACGTAGCTTACCGGGAAATAGGGATTCCATGCCGAGTGCCTGTCCACGCATGTCGGTTTTTCTTTGAGAAGAGTAAAGGGGTTTTTCATCCCGGCCAGAATTGTTCTTAAGCCTTTTTATGTTCTCAAGCGTCAAAGGGCCCCGGAGATACGACATCACCCATCTGGTCCTAAAGAACAGGTGCCTGTTCAAGTGGACTGAGCGGAGAAGAAAAGTGCGGCCGGGCAAAGAGGAAAGGGCTGTCCTCATCCCCGATTTGTCAAAGGTATCAGCCGAGGCTGTCTCCAGCCCCTCAAGCACCTTGTCCTGGTCCTGTCTGGTCTGAAGCCTTCCGATAAACCAGGTACCTATATTTGAAAGCCCCTTGTAGTCGAGGTCTGCAGGGTTTTGGGTTGACAAAATTATACCTGCTCCGTATGCCCGGGCCTGCTTCAGAAGCATGAGCATGGGCCTCTTGCTGGGAGGAGATGCCACTGGCGGAAAATAACCTGAGATCTCATCCATGTAGAGCAGGCACCTTACAGACGTGCTCCCCTGCTGCATCCGAAGCCAGCTTAAAAACCTGTTCAGGAGCACTGTGACAAAGAACATGCGCTCCGGTTCTCCCAGGTGAGGCAGGGAAAAAATAGAAATCCTGGGCCTGCCGTTTTCTCCATACAAAATCCTACCGATATCCAGGGGAATGCCCTGCAGCCAGGATGAAAAGCCGGGACTTGCAAGTACCGTATTGAAGACCATGGCAAGCTTCATGCGCTCAGCAGAGGGATAAATGGTCTCCAGCGGCAAGACCCCCAGCTTCTGGAAAGGGGGGTTGATTATGCTTCCTATGAGGGATTCAAGGCTAAGACCCTGATTCCTTCTCCAGAAATAAAGAAAAATGGTGGAAAGGAGCAGGTTTTCCCTGCCCTTGAGAGGGTCTGATTCCATCCCTGCCAGGGCCAGCAGACCCGACACAGTGGAGGTGATCAGGCTGTTTAAGGCATCTACATCTTCAAGTATCTCTGCATCCGGAGACTCAAATCCCCCAAGGATGGATACAGGCTCTCCAGCAGTGCTTCCTGGTGTGAATATGCGCCGTTCTGCCTTTTCCATGCACGCGGCTATTCTTTCCGGCCCCTGCCACCACTTTTTAAGACCCTTTTTCCAGGTTTCAGCCGTCTTTTCGGCGTATTCTTCCCTGCTCAGGCCCTTTTGACCTGCCGCTGCTTCATCTATCCAAGGAAGGAAATCCCCTGGGGACAGATCAGGAAAAGAGAGCATAAGATTCCCCATGTCTCCCTTGGGGTCTATGACAATTACGGGAATGGAATCCATGGCCGCCTCTTCTATCATGGCTATTCCCAGCCCCGTTTTGCCGCTGCCGGTCATTCCTATTATGGCAGCATGAGTGGTCAGATTCCTGTTTTTAAAAAGCAGGGGCTGGTCATAGAGACGCCCTGTCTTGATATCCACTTCACGGCCCAAAAAAAAGGTATCCAGTCTTTCAAAATCAAAACCGGGATTCATCCGGAGACCTCCTGAAAATCAAGGGATTTGGTTTTTCTATTATTGCACGAATTTTCTTGCAGGAACACCTTTGTTAACTTCATAAATGGCGTCAGCCCACTTCAAGAAAAGGACCTATAGAAAAATTTTTAAAATTTTTAGTGAACCGTCATTCATTTTGTGCTAAACTCCATTAGTGAAAATATTACCGTGAAGGAGGCGTGTTCCTATTCCTGATTTGAACACGGGGCCTTCATCTGAAAATCAGGTTATTTTTTCAGGGCAGGGTGTTGCAATGCGGGAGGTTTTGCGTTTAAAATCACAAAACAATAGATAACCCCTTAGGAGGACAATAAAAGTGAAAGAACAACGGTCCACCAAACCAGATTTTGTCACTGATGAGGAAAGAAGGGAGTTTTTAAAACTCGGCCTTAAGATCACCGGGGTCATGGCCGGAGGAACTGTGCTGTCCCTAATGCCGATTTCTGAAAAGGATGCAGCTGCTGAACTTACATTGGCAGGCTATGACAACACTCCATACAAACCGCATTACTGCATGGTTATTCGTCAGAATGACTGCGTGGATTGTGAAAAGTGCAAGGAAGCATGCGTCAAGACCAACCATGTGCCGGAATACGGGTTCAGGACAACCATCCTTGAAAGGGAGGCAACGGACAATGAGGGAAAAAAGTTTCCCGTATTCATGCCGGTCCTGTGCAACCACTGCCTCAATCCCCCATGTGTGAGGGTATGCCCCACCAGGGCAACCACAAAGGATCCCAAAACGGGAATAGTTGTCATGCATGTGGAAAAATGTATCGGCTGTAAAACATGCATGGCTGCCTGCCCCTATAATGCCAGATATTACAATGAAGAAAAGAAGGCCATTGACAAGTGTAATTTCTGCTGGGATACCCGTCTTTCCAAGGGTGAGAAACTGACTGCCTGTGCGGCTGCTTGTCCTGCCCACGTGCGTGTCTTCGGTGACCTATCCGACCACAACAGCGAGGTCTGGAACCTTATACACCAGCCGGACAAGGCCGTATGGGTCCTCAGACCGGAAACCGGGGCCAAACCATGTATTTTCTACATGAACGATTAATTCGAGGGGGGACTAACATGTATAAAAAAGGTTTACTATATGCATTAATGGGCACGGTGGCACTTGTCATGTTCATGTCTGCAGGACAGGTAATGGGCCAGGATGAGGACTATCCGCAGGAACCCATAATTTTTACAAAGCCGGTAAAGGCCGTTATTTTTGATCATAAAAGCCACATAGATAATGGTCTTGATTGTGATTCATGCCATGATGATCCCTTTGAAATGGCAGCAGGTACTGCTGAAGAAAACGCGGATTTCAACATGAAATCGCTTTACCAGGGAAAATACTGCGGCACCTGCCACGACGGTGAAAGTGCCTTTGCATCAAATACCAGGTGTACCCTCTGCCACATCGGAGTTAAGGGCTACAACAGACTCATGGGAACATCAGGAGAAGGGGAAGGCCATCACTGATATAAGCCCTTTTTCAGTTCCCCTTTTATAATCACAAAACCAGGGCCTCAGGCCGAAAAGGGTCTGCAGGCCCTGTCTGTATGGAGAATTATGGAAAATCTGCTGCTGCTCTTTCTGTTTTTGATCGTATGGATCTTTATCAACAGGTGGCTGCTGCCGAAACTGGGCATTCCGTCCTGAGGCACGCAATCTTGCAATGTCGGGGACCGACATAAAATCAACAGGGAACAGAAGAACTCCTCCAAGAAAAAATCCTGCTCCAGTTCGTCTTCCTAATAAAATGGCCCTTCAGCTCATTCGGCCGGAGCGCCGTTATTGGGAAAATAGCACCGCTACCAGATCCTGAGACTAGCCTGTTTTTCTTGGGTTGTTTTTTTCCTGTGCACCCTTCAGGCTTGTACTTACCTCCTAAACTGTGTTATTTCTTTATAAATTTTGGAAGAGGACAAGAATTTGACTTTAGTCTTGAAAGAGCTGTCAGGGTCAAAAAAATCCCTGAAAGAAGTCATGGACTTCTTTCAACCGGATTTTGTAAAGATTGAAACCACCCTGAAGAGACATTTCGCCTCTCACATCTCCTTTGTCAACCAGGTCAGCAGCCACATTCTTTTTGCCGGAGGAAAGAGGTTGAGACCCCTTCTTACTGTTTGCGCTGCAAAACTTTGCGGTTACCGAGGAGATGATATTTACGATCTTTCCGCAGTGCCGGAATATCTTCATGCAGCCAGCCTGTTGCACGACGACGTGGTTGACGCCGGCGAAATGAGAAGGGGGAAGACACCTGCATACAAGATCTGGGGCAATAATGCTGCAGTACTGGTGGGTGACTTCCTCTACGCCAGGGCTATAGAACTGGCGACCCGCTTTGAAGACATAAGGATAGCCCGTTCCATTTCTAAAACGGTGGCACTGATGTCAGAGGGCGAGATAATACAGCTTCTCCATGCCAAGGTTCCGAGCTTTGATGAAGATACTTACCTGGATGTCATTTACAGAAAAACTGCCGCCCTCATTTCCACTTCCTGCCGAATAGGTGCATTAATGGCCAATGGTTCCCTGGAACAGGTCGAGGCCCTGAGCAATTACGGCCTGTACCTTGGGCAGGCATTCCAGATGGTAGACGATGTTCTTGATTTTACTGCGGATTCCAGTGAATTCGGCAAACTGACTGGAACGGATCTTGCCGAGGGCAAGCTGACGCTGCCCATAGTTGTGGCCCTGGACAAGGCTTCCAGAAAAAAAAGGGACAGGCTCATGAGCCTGCTTTGTCAGGGGTTCACCTCCTCCTCGGACTTTATATGGGTAAAGGAACTGCTTATGGAAACAGGCGGTATCCATTACACAATTAAAAAGGCAAGGGATCTTGTGGAAGCAGCCTGTGAAAGCCTGGAGATCTTTTCAGATTCCACCATTAAAACCAATATGATGATTATTGCGTTGTATGTACTTGAAAGAAAAAAATAGGCCTCTTGACCCAAGACCAAATTCCATCCCGTGAAAAAGATAAAAAATATGCTGACGATATTTAAGGGATCTTGAATACAGCCATTGGGGTGACATTTTCATAACAACTTCATGGAAAGGAAACAGGTTCCTGATATTCAGGCAAAGAACAGGACACCCCTGATCAGACATGTTTAATGGGACATACAGGAATGAAAAAGGGCCCGCTTTGAAAAAAGTTTGCTTTTTCGTCCTGTATGGCCTTCTTTTTTTTTATATTTTTGAGCCACCCGTTTTCCCGGCCGAAGACCAAGGCCGTCCAGAGATAAAAAACATACAGCTCAACCGCTGCCAGGACCGGCTTTGTGTCAGTTTCAGGCTTGAGCGGGGCTTGACCCCTAGGATAGAAAAAATCCTCCAAAGCGGTATCCCTGTAAAATACCTGTTTGAAATATCTCTCAAGAAAAAGAGGCTTCTTTGGGACAACGAATTGAAGCACCTTGAACTTGCCAGGACCATAGTGCTTGACAACATCCGAGATGAATATGTCCTTTCTTTTTACTACCCATCCACCAGGATTGTAACAGTATCCAGCCTTCAAGAGGCCTTGGGATATCTTTTCAGGATCAGACACTTGCCCATCATATCCTTGAACAAGTTGTCAAAGGGAGAGAGATATTTTCTGGAAATAAAGGCCAGTGCCAAAAAAGGCGAATCTTCCATGCCTTTCGGACGCCTGGTCAAGTTGTTTTCTTCCTTTGGTTTTTCCACTGACCCATATGAAGTTGAATTTCGATATTAAGCATAAAAAAGGCAGAGAACGGCTCCTTATTATTGCTACCGGCCTCCTCTTAGTGATTTTTTCCGTCATTGAATTCAGGCTGGTTTCAACCATAAAACCCCTTCCTAAGTATACCAACGTACTGGTATTTGTAATAATAAACATCAACCTACTCCTCATCCTGGTATTGAGTTTCCTGGTGATACGAAACCTTGTAAAGCTCATCTTCGAGGAACGTATCCATCTTCTGGGGGCAAGACTCAAGACAAAATTGACCATAGGCTTCATCATAATTTCCCTTCTTCCAACACTGCTGCTGTTTTTTATTTCGTTTCAGTTTCTTAAGACGAGCCTGGCTTACTGGTTCGATACCAGGATCGAATACAGCCTTGAGCAGGCGCTTTCCGTAGGAAGAAGCTATTACCAGTCCCAGGTTAAACAGTTGAAGGACATAGAAAACATCCTGGCCGACGAGATAAAGCTTCACTGCATTTCCGACAGGGAACCCGTAATAGACAGGCAGTGCGTGGAAAATATAACTGCTCCTGCCGTCATCTCTACCCTTCCTGCCAGGATAATAAGATATAACGCAATAAATTCCCTGGAACTAATGGACCCCCAAGGCGGAATACTGCTTAAAAGGGCTTGGCTGCCTCTTACTGAAAATCTGCCGCCTGTTGACGTAAAGGAGATAGGAAATAAACTTGCCAGGGAGCCTGTAGTCCTTCATTTTGACACAAATACCGGAACCGTAATAAGGGTTGTTCAGCCCATTTTGGATGAAAATTCAAGACCACTTGCCTATCTCAGTGTGGGCAGGTTTCTATCAGAGGACATAGTTTCCCAACTGGAGGACATAAGGCAGGGCTTCGAGGGATACAAACGCCTAAGAGTCTTCCAGGACCCCTTGAAGACAAGCCTGCTCTCAACCCTTTTTCTCATAACCCTGCTCATTATATTCGTGTCCATATGGTTTGCCTTCAAACTTGCCAAGGGAATTACAGAACCAGTACAGATGCTTGCCGAGGCAACCCAAAGGGTCGCCCAGGGAGACCTTGATTTCAGGCTGGAGCCACGGGGAAGGGATGAACTCAGCAGCCTTGTCCGGGCATTCAACACCATGACATTGGATCTGAAGGAGGCAAGGAGAAGGGCTGAAGAGGCTTCCCGCCAGCTTCTCAGGAGCTTTACTGAAATTGAACACAGAAAGGCGTATATCGAAATGCTCCTGGAAAACATCACTGCAGGTGTTATAAGCCTGGACAGAGAAGGAAATATCACAACTATTAACAGATCGGCCTGTGAAATACTCCAAAAAGATGCCCAATCGCTGCTTAAATCCAGATATACCGAACTTCTTGGGCATGAAGAACTCCAAGAATTTGAAAACATAAGAAAAGAACTTCTTTCTCAGCACCATGGCTCTATCAAGAGATCCATCAAGATCGAGATTCAGGGAGAATCCAGATCCCTCCTGGTGAATTTTTCCATGCTGAGGGATCATGACGGCAGAGTCTACGGAATACTGATAGTCTTTGACGATCTGACAGATATGGAGCGTGTCCAGAGGATCGCAGCATGGCGAGACGTGGCAAGGAGAATTGCCCACGAGGTCAAAAATCCCCTTACACCAATAAAGCTTTCTGCACAGCGTCTCAACAGAAAATTCCAGGGAAAGTTTTCAGAAAAAGACCTTGAAGTCTTTGAAAGATGTACACAGACTATAATAAGCCAGGCCGATGAACTTAAAAGATTGGTGGACGAATTTTCAAGGTTCGCCAGGATGCCCGCCCCTGTACTCAGAACCGCCTCCCTAGAGAAGGTAATTATGGAAGCCGCAGCATTCTACCAGGATATGGTAAATGTTCGGATAGATGTTCCAAAAGATCTGCCCCCCATGAAGATAGATTCTGAACAGATAAAGCGTGTGTTTATAAATATAATAGACAATGCAATTTCAGCAGGAAAGGCTACTCAAATAGACATTTCGGTTGTCTATAGACCCAAGGATAAAGGCATAGAAGTCCAAATCAGAGATAACGGAAGAGGCATTATTTCAAGGGATCTTTCCAGGATATTTGAACCCTACTATTCAAAGAAAAAGGGCGGAACAGGTCTGGGACTTGCAATAGTAAAATCAATTCTTGAGGCCCATGACGCAGATGTTACAGCTGAACTCAATAAGCCTACAGGGCTTGTTTTCAAAATAATATTCAGGATTCTATAAGTCAAAGAAGGTGGAATGGAACAGAAAAGAATAATGGTAGTAGACGACGAGGATTTCATATTGGAATCCGTAACGGATATCCTTTCAGACGAGGGATACCAGGTAATAACGGCTGAAGACGGACCCATGTGCCTGGAAAAAATAGAGTCCCAGGCCCTGCCGGACCTGATACTCCTGGATATCTGGATGCCGGGCATGGACGGAATAGAAGTCCTTGAAAAGGTCAAAAAAAGGTGGCCGTTCATTCCGGTCATAATCATGTCTGGTCACGGAACCATTGAAACCGCTGTCCAGGCTACTAAACTTGGTGCATTCGACTTCATAGAAAAACCCCTCTCCATAGATCCCCTTCTCCTTTCAGTGGAAAACGCCCTCAAGTTCAAGGCTCTTCAGGAAGAAAATGTCCTTTTAAAGGAAAAGACCGGTAAGGTACGGGACATAACCGGGATAAGCGAAAAGATATTAAAATTAAAGGAACAGATACGAATAGTGGGACCAACTGATGCATGGGTTCTCATACAGGGAGAAAACGGCACGGGAAAGGAGATCATCGCCCAAACCATCCATAGATTCAGCAAGAGGAAAGATAAGCCCCTGATAGATATAAATTGTGCTGCTATCCCTGAAGAACTCATTGAAAGCGAACTTTTCGGTCACGAAAAGGGTGCCTTTACCGGTGCTCACACCATGAAAAGGGGAAAGTTTGACCTGGCAAACGGCGGGACACTATTCCTGGACGAGATAGGAGACATGACTCTGAGAACCCAGGCCAAGATCTTGCGGATCCTTCAGGAACAGAAATTCGAACGGGTCGGCGGAAGCAGGACCATAAACATTGACGTCCGCATAATAGCTGCCACAAACAAGGACCTGGAAGAGGAGATAAAAAAAGGGCGCTTCAGGGAAGACCTTTATTTCAGGCTGAACGTTATTCCAATCGAAGTGCCACCTCTCAGGGAAAGAAAGGAGGACATCCCACTACTTGTGGATGAATTTCTCCATGAATTTTCCAAGGGAAGGATCAAGATGCATGAAGATGCCGTCAACGCCCTGATGCGTTATGACTGGCCCGGGAATATCAGGGAACTCAGGAATCTGATAGAACGACTAGTTATACTGTCAAGGGGAGATACAATTACTGTAAAAGACCTGCCGGATCATCTATCTTCAGGCCTGGAATACAGCAGTGATAAAATGGCAGATTCCGCCTTTGATATTTCATGTTTTAAATGTCCTGATTTCAAAAAGGCTCGAGCCATATTTGAAAAGGAATATATCAGAAAAAAACTTCAGCAGCATGGGGGGAACGTCAAAAGGACTGCTGAATCCATAGGGATTGAAAGAAGACACCTGCACAGGAAGATAAAAGCCCTGGGCATCGAAAACTGAAACACTGTCTTATCTGCAATTATTTTACATTTTTTAATAAATTCCTTATGGCTTTGCCATGACTGCCCGAATTGCCTTTGTGATTAATGGTCAATAGATGAATAATTTCATCATTTAAAACTTATCTTTTTCTCTTCTCCCCTGGACAGCCTCTTGAGGTTGTCGCTGTGTTTAAGCCATATCACCAAGCATATTGTCCATGACATGGATTCAAGTATGTCATTACTGCAAAATACATGCATGAGAACGGGAATAGATGCGGCAGCAGAAAGAGATGCAGCAGAAACATAGCCATACAGCCTGAACACTATAAAAAATACCACTGCGGCAACAGCAACGGCCTTTGGACAAAGGGCCAGGAATACGCCGGCAGCCGTTGCCACGCCTTTTCCTCCATGAAAGATGAGAAAAACAGAATAACAGTGCCCAACCACGGCCCCAAGCCCGGTAAGGGCAAGATAAAAGGTATCCAAGCCCGCTGCTTCCGCAAGCAGCACAGGCACTAACCCCTTTAATATATCTGCAAACAGGGTTACAAGCCCCCATTTTTTGCCAAGAACCCGAGCTATGTTTGTGGCACCTATATTGCCGCTTCCATATTTACGGGGATCCTTGCCTTTCATTCTGGCAAAGAGGAGGCCGAAGGGGATGGAACCTATAATAAAAGCCGCTGTAGGAAAGAGAAAATTTATATAGTCAGCCATATTTTGCATATCTGTCACTCCGGGCCTTTGACGAGCAAATTCGGCAGATCCCGAAAATGTTCCACATGAAACTCTGTTTCCAGGTTCCTGTTCTTGTACGCTATAAGCGGCATGCCTGCACGCAGGGATACTTCTTCATCCACCTTTGAATCCCCGACATAGACTGCATTTTCCGGCTCAAGGTCAAAGGTTCGAAGTATCTTCCAAACTCCTTCAGGATCTGGTTTTGGTCTATCAACATCAAGAGCGCAAACAATTTTGTCAAAAAGATCATCCAGGCCGTAAATTTCACGAAGTTTAGGCATTGTCGTGCTTCTGTTGGTTGAAATGGCAGTATGATACCTCTGTTTAAGGAGGTTGACAGTCTCTACCATGCCCGGTTCCATTTCCATGTATTCAAGAAAATCCCCGTAATCCATGCCCTGATAAATATTGAACGCATTTTCAAGGAGATGATCGTTATGACGAAAGATAAAATTAATGGATTCCTCTGCGGTATGCATATGACAATATTCAAGTTCTTTTGCGTTCAGAACCTGCCTTCCAGCTCTTCTGGCTATCTCATTATAAAACTCTGAATTTGCCCTGAGAGAATTGAAAAGTACACCGTCACAGTCAAATATAACTATCTTGAGCCGTTTTAAATCGATCATTTCAAGGTTTCTTTGTAATCCCTTATATTGAATCCCTTTAGAGGGCCGATATTATCAAGCCCCTTGGAAAGTACCATTGCCTTGTGAGTTTCTCCCATGGCCTGAGGAAAAATGAGGGCCTTTATACCTGCAAGTATCGGGGAAAAAGGATCTACCTTTCCAAAAACCTTCTGCATGGTTTCATCAGGATCAAGGCCTCCGAGAAAGGCCCACTGGGGAGTAAAGCCCATGCATTTCATTCCTTGTTCTTCGCCCCATCTCAGAAGATCAGAAAAATTGACATGGGCTGTAATATCTACCATGCCGGGGAATGAAAAGAAATCCTCCGTGGTTCTCTGGCCGCTGTATCCCAGCAGGGTGCCCCTGTTTCTGTGGGGAGCAAAATATTCTCTGCTGGAAAATCCATAATCAATTGTCAGGACAAATCCTTCCACCATTGCACCTGATATTTCCATGATCCAGTCCTTGATATCAAGATTTACCTCGGTGCGGTAGCCGTCTGGCAGCAGATCATTTAACTGGTCCAGATAACCTGCAAGTTCACTGGTGGAAGGCTTCCTTAGAATTTCAAGGAATCTTTCTTCCCTGTCCAGCCCTATGTAAACTTCCTTAAATTTTCCGCCTTTCTTTTCAACCAGATGTACTGGAAAGGCATCAAGAAGTTCATTGGCCACTATAACCCCTGAAAAGCGTCCGCATTCTGAAAATTTTTCAATGATTTCAAAATGGTCTTTAAATTCAGAAAGCCTGTCCTGCAACACCTTTCGTCTCTTTTTAAGAGGCTCAACCACGAAATATTTCAGCTTTTGGAAAAGTTTTGGTTCGTGTTTCCTGAAATATCTCATGATATCCTGTGCAAGATATCCTGCCCCTGCGCCGAATTCGCAGATATTGCATTCTTTGTTATCCAGCTTTTCAAAAAATTCTGATATCTGTACCGACAGCAGACTTCCAAAAAAGAGGCTTGCGTGAGGTGCTGTTACAAAATCTCCGTGTTTTCCTCCTGGAAAATCAATCTGCGAATAGTAACCAAAATCCTGGTTATATAGAGATTCCTTCATGAATTCCCTGAAAGTAACAGGTCCTGTCTTAATGATTCTATCTTTTAATAATTTTCTTAACTTTATAGGATTATGAAGCATTTTATGATATGTTTTTTTGACTTTTCCCTGTTAAAAAGATTTTGAAAAATAAAAAAATGATCTCAGCAGTTGAAGTTGATTAAAAGACAACACTTTTTTAATATTGGCAAATTAAAATTTATCTTTTTATTTCATTTAATTGACCGATTTTTCAAGATTTGATCAAGTTATAATCTTATTTTTATTTTTTTATAAAAGGTAAAAGATAATGTTAAAGGCAACAGCAGAAAAAGACAAAATTATTTCAGCACTGTCCAAGGCTCAATCCATAGTAGATAAGAAGACCATAATGAACATTATCAATAATGTTCTTCTTTATTCAAAGGATGGTGAACTCTATATAGAGGCCACCGACCTTGAAATATCCTTTAGAACCCATATTCCGGTTACAATTATTGAAGACGGCTCTCTGACTGTAAGCGCAAGGAAGTTTTACGAGATTGTCAAGGAAATTCCCTATCCCGAGCTCCTTATTGAAGAAATACAAAACAATTGGCTCAAGGTATCTGTGGGAGATCAGGCTGAATACATCATAGCTGGTCTTCCTTCGGATGATTTTCCTGTTTTCGGTGATTTTCCTTCGGAAGGAATGATTGAAATACCCTCGTCTGCCTTAAAATCCTTGATTGATAAGACGATCTTTTCTGTTTCATATGATGAAAGAAAATATGCGCTTTCAGGCATACTCACAGAGATCATCCCTGAGGACGCCAACTCAAAGACCTTTACCCTGAGAATGGTAAGCTCAGACGGGCACAGATTGAATCTTGCTGAAAAAAAAATAGAAATTGATTTACCTTCAGAAATTGAACGCCACAGTGCAATCATTCCTCGTAAAGGGGCCAATGAACTCAAAAGACTTGCAGAAGATTCTGAAAAAATTCTTGTTCAAAGAGATGAAAAATTTCTCTATGCAAGTACAGAGAATGCTCAGCTTATCATAAGACTGATTGACGGAACATTTCCTGACTACAATGCCATTATTCCCTCGGAAAAGAAAAGATTTATAGAATTTTCAAGACAGTTGGTTCTTGGAGCCTTGAAAAGGATCTCCATTGTAAGCCCAGATCCTTCTTTCAAGGGAGTAAAGGCTACTATTTCAGAAAACTTCATGGAAATTGAATCTATTGAAAAAAAGACAGGCCAGGGACAGGAAATAGTAAAGATAAAATACGCAGGCGAACCTTTTGATGTGGCATTCAATGCAAGATATCTCATAGATGTACTCCAGGTCATGAGATCAGAAGAGGTTCAATTTATTATAAATGACAACGATTCACCCTGTGTTGTAAAAGGAGAAGAAGATAAAGGGTTTACCGCATTAATCATGCCAATGTCACTTGAAGACGAATAAATCTAGCTACAGCAGCATTGAGATAAAAAATGAAAGATACTGATTACGGTGCAAAACAGATAAAGGTTTTGTCAGGTCTGTCAGCAGTGAGAAAAAGACCTGCAATGTATATTGGAAATACGGCTTCTGAAGGACTTCATCATCTCGTATATGAAGTTGTTGACAATAGCATAGATGAAGCCCTGGCAGGATTTTGTACTAAAATAGAAGTTATTCTTCATGAAGACGGCAGTGTAACTGTTACTGACAACGGCAGGGGCATTCCCGTAGATATACATCCTACAGAAGGAATTTCCGCCCTGGAACTTGTTATGACAAAGCTTCATGCCGGTGGAAAATTCGATCATCAGACATACAAGGTTTCAGGCGGACTCCATGGTGTCGGCATATCAGTTGTAAATGCACTGTCAGAGTTCCTGGAAGTAGAAGTTTACCGCAATAACCGTGTATACAGACAGTTTTACAGAAAGGGAAATCCCGTAACTCCCCTGGAGGAGACAGGGGATACAAAGCTCACCGGCACCAGGGTCAGATTCAAGCCTGATCCAGAGATATTCAAGGAAACCTGTTCCTTCGATTTTGAGATACTTGCAGCCAGAATGAGAGAACTGGCATTTCTAAACCCAAATCTCACCATAAAGATATCAGAAGAAGCAACAGGCAGAGAGAAGACATTTCATTTCAAGGGCGGCATTGTCTCGTTTGTTGAATATCTCAACAAAAACAAGGACGTAATACACAAAGAACCCATTTATATCAGCGGAGAAAAAAACGATATAAGGGTGGAAGTAGCCTTTCAGTACAATACTGGTTATGCGGAAAGGATATTAAGCTATGTAAACAACATCCGGACAAAGGAAGGCGGTACCCATGTTACTGGTTTCAGGCAGGCACTTACCAAGTGCATAAATAGATATGCAAGTGATGATATAATTCCCAAGAAACTAAAGGAAAAGCTATCAGGTGATGACGTCCGTGAAGGACTGACCTGTGTCATTTCCACCAAGGTTCCAAATCCCCAGTTCGAGGGCCAGACCAAGACGAAGCTCGGAAACAGTGAAGTAAAATCAGTGGTGGCCTCTGTAGTTCACGAAAAATTGTCCACTTACCTGGAAGAAAATCCGGCCATTGCCAAAAGGATACTTTCCAAGGCGGTAGATGCTGCAAGGGCCAGAGAAGCAGCAAAAAGGGCCAAGGAACTAACGCGCAAAAAGGGGCAGTCCCAGGACATTATGATGGCAGGAAAACTTGCTGAATGTCAGGAAAAAAATCCAGAAAGAAGGGAGATATTCATAGTAGAGGGTGACTCTGCAGGCGGAAGCGCTAAGCAGGGCAGAGACAGGGCATTTCAGGCAATTTTACCGCTTCGGGGAAAGATTATGAATGTTGAAAAGGCCCGTTATGACAAGATGCTCGGAAGCGAGGAAATAAAGAACCTTATAGGTGCCCTGGGCACAGGCATCGGCCCTGATGACTTTGATCCTGACAAACTCAGATATCACAAGATAGTTATAATGACCGATGCAGATGTGGACGGCGCCCATATCAGGACACTTCTGCTGACGTTCTTCTACAGGCAGATGATGCCCATAATAGAAAGAGGCCACCTTTACATAGCTCAGCCTCCCCTTTTCAGGGTATCATCCGGCAAGAAAAGGGAACTATATCTCAAGGATGAGACGGAAATGGATCTGTTTTTGTTTGAAAGGGCCACTAAATCCATAAGGCTGAGGCCCAAGGGATGGGATAAATCCTTTTCAGGAGAAAGGCTTAAAAAGATCCTCGGGGACATGGCCTCCTTCAACAAGGCCCTGGAAGATCTTGCCCTGAAGGGCTGCTGGCAGGAGCTGGCCAAGGACCTGCTTAAACACGGTTTGAAAAATTCAGCCATGCTACTGGATTTGGGCTACGTGGAGAAACTGGTTTCTTATCTCAAGGACAAAGGATATCTTACAGGACCGGTAAAATCAGCAGATTCCGAAACTCCAGGATACAAATTCAATGTGGCTGCAAAGGGTCTTGCCTATCTCAATACTGAAGTAGGTCCTGATCTCGTAAAAAGTCCTGAATACCTCAGGGCTGTCAAGCTGTTCAGCCGTGTCGAAAACATGATAGACGTGGATATTGATATCATGAAGGAAGAAAATCTTTTAAAGACAGTATCCGACTTTGCATCTATCCTGGAATTTTTCAGGGAAGAGGGAAGAAGAGGGCTGAATGTTCAAAGATATAAAGGCCTTGGAGAAATGAATCCTGAACAGCTTTGGGAAACCACAATGAACCCCGAAAAGAGGTCCATGTTGCGTGTATCCATAAAAGATGCAGACGAGGCTGAAAATTTGTTCACCACCCTAATGGGTGAAAAGATAGAACCTCGCAGAAATTTTATACAGACACACGCATTGGAAGTACAGGAGCTGGATATTTAAATTTCAGGCAAAGGGAGGTCATCTAGATGGAATGCCAGAAAGAAAGAAATCTCAAAAACTGCAACTGTTCATACGAGCCGTGTCCGAGAAAGGGGATATGCTGTGAATGTATAAGATATCATCTTCAAATGAGACAGCTCCCAGCATGCTGCTTTCCTGATGATGCCGAAAGAACCTATGACAGAAGCTTTGAACATTTTTCCAGGCTCGTAAAAGAAGGAAAGGTATAAACAGCAAAAAGAGTAATTTTTTACACATTACAGCCGAGTAAGAACAATTCATTCCGGCCAGATAGTAAGGTGC
Organism: Deltaproteobacteria bacterium; assembly: GCA_027028245.1. Classification (GTDB taxonomy): domain Bacteria; phylum Desulfobacterota; class Dissulfuribacteria; order Dissulfuribacterales; family QOAL01; genus QOAL01. The sequence goes on along the minus strand of JALVJO010000057.1, from coordinate 59,395 downwards.
TGTCTGATTTAAGCCTTAAACACCATCAAGTTAAATCTTGACAGAATTTATTAAGATTAATAGATTTCCAAGTCAGGTACAGAATAAATAGATTAATCCCAACTATCCTTTTCACTGCTAAAAACCTCCAAGGAGTAAATAAAATGGCTTTCAGGATGCTTTTGGGAGCCCTGCTTTTCTTTTTAGGCGGGTGTTCCACCGTCCACGTTCAAAATGACTATGATCCAAATTATGATTTTTCCAGGCTTCGCACCTTCAGTATCCTTTATACCCAGTCCAGAGCCGGTAGTTCTCTCAACCAGGACAGGATAGCAAAGGCCCTGAAAAGGCAGCTCGAAGCAAAGGGTTATGTTGAAACAGAAAAAAAGTTTGCAGATTTTTATGTTGTGTTCCACACCAATGTGAAAGATAAGACAAAAATTGTTACTGATTATGAGCGGGTGGGACTTCATTCGTACCGTTATTGGGCTGAACCCAGAGTGCCTGTGCAAAGACATTATTCTTATAAAGAGGGTAAGATAGTAGTCGATGCCCTTGATCCCAGGAACAAGCAGGTTTTTTGGAGAGGCACTGCAACCGATATGCTCCAGTCTTTTAAAAGCCCGACGGAACGTATTGAATATATTAACAAGGTTGCAGAGGAAGTGATGTCGGCCTTTCCAGCTGTGAAGGGAGCAAATAATGTTCAGACTCCCAGTGCTTCTCCAGCCTCTCCCTTTGACAGGCCCTGATTTTCAAAAGCCAAAAAAAGTTTTTTGTAACATATTTATTCAAAAGGAGTTTTTTGTTTATGGCGATTTTTAAGAAAGAAAACATCTTGGCAGCATTATTCCTAATTTCTGTGAGTTTTGTGTCTGTATATTGTCTTTCCAGTTCTGCCAACGCAGGCATGATGATATACCCTGCAAAGGGACAGAGTCCGGAACAGCAGCAGAAGGACGAGTTTGAATGCCACCAGTGGGCAGTGCAGCAGACAGGGTTCGATCCAACCAAGGCTCAGCAGGCTCCTCTTCAGGAAACCACCAAACGCGGAGGCCGCGTTCGTGGAGCTGCAGGCGGAGCCCTGGTGGGAGCAGGAATCGGGGCCATTGCCGGTGATGCCGGAAAAGGTGCAGCAATAGGAGCAGTCACAGGCGGTGTTGGCGGAGGAATTCGACAGAGACGCCAGAACAGGCAGGCGGAGCAGACCAACCAGCAGGCCCAGGCTGATCAGCAGGCATTAATGGACCAATACAACAGGGCCAAGGCAGCTTGTCTCGAGGGCAGAGGCTATAACATAAGATAGTCAAAATTTAGTATCTAATTTTGACATATGGTCTGAAATGATCCAGTTGACGCAGCAGGTAAACCAAGCTATCTCAATAAGATTGAAATAATCTTTTTAGGATGAGCTGCAGTCTTAAATCTAAACAGAAAGGAAAAGAGATGAAACAAACACTAAAAGCGTTTTTTCTTACAACATTATTATTTTTAACAGCAGGTGCTGCCGCTGTAACAGCAGGTGAATCCACCCTGAAGATTCTTGCACCATGGCAAGGTCACGGGCAGGTTTTCAAGGTAGCTCCAAACAAGATAAAGATTGTGGGTTCCTTTGACGGAATTATGTACATAGACAATGGAAAGGGAGATCTTGATGCAGCGGTTTTCATGTGCCCTGGAACGGAATATGTCAACCTTGATACCAAAAAGGCAACCATTCAAGCCGACTGCGTAATTACAAAAGGCACAGAAAAAGGCAATGAAAAAATAGCCTATGCCACATTGAATGCCAGTGGAGAAATGGGCGTCTTCGATGGCGAATTTAAGATTATTGGCGGAGAAGGAAATTGGAAGGGCATCTCTGGTGGAGGAAAGGTAGCACTTCGTACAGCCCTCGGGGACATAGCCTTGAATAAAAAGACCGGTGAAATCATCAACAAGGCCGCTGGTCTTGCTGTATGGCCTGGTTTAAAGGTTGTTCTTCCTTAAGAGACAGTGATGCAGGATGTTCAAATCAGGTGATCTCTCAAGGCCGGAGCAAGCTCCGGCCTTTTGTTTCGATGTGTTTTAATAGAATTTTTCTTGCTGTTTCAGCCTTGGATAATGAATAGTAGATACCTTCAAAAGGTTAGCTATTCAATAAAATCACATGTTATATTCCGGCATTCAAAGGTATTTTTTAAGTCTAGCCCTCCTGTACTTCCGAGAAAAAATCAATGAATAATCATACGGAAAAGTCCCTTTTTGAAAGATTTCTTCATTCCCAGGCTGCCGGAAGTATCGTCCTGATTCTGGCTGCAATTACTGCAGTAATTTGGGCTAACTCTTCCTGGTCCGAGCTTTATAACAATCTGAGTCATTTGAATATCGGAGTGGTCTTTGCCGGAAAGACCTATCAAATGGGACTGGCCCATTGGGTGAAAGACGGGCTTATGACCCTTTTCTTTTTTGTGGTGGGTCTTGAAATAAAAAGAGAAGTTATTCTGGGAGAACTTTCATCCATACGGAAGGCTGCCCTTCCCGTAATGGCAGCTATGGGAGGCTGCTTAGTCCCAGCCTTTATTTATTATGCCTTTAACAGGACCGGGGACACGGCAGCCGGCTGGGGAATCCCAATGGCCACAGATATTGCCTTTGCCCTTGGAATCCTTGCCCTCCTTGGTAAAAGGGTACCCATCGGGCTGAAGGTCTTTCTTACAGCCCTTGCCATAGTAGACGATTTAATGGCAGTACTTGTAATAGCTGTTTTCTATACTGCTCAGATCCACTTCAACAGTCTTGTTTCTGCCGGAATATTTCTCATTCTCTTCTTTTTTGCAGTGCATTATCAGGCGAGAAGACCAGGGCTTTACCTGATTCCTGCCATAGGCGTATGGGCAAGCCTGATGTTTTCGGGCATTCATGCAACAGTCGCCGGTGTCCTGATCGCACTTCTCATCCCAGTAAAATCGACAATTGACCCGGGACTTTTCTTCGACAACATTTCCAGACACATGAAAAGGCTTAAGGAGTCCGGCCCTCTTACCAGGGACAGTCTCGTCTTCAACAAGAAACAGTGGGAATCCGTGGAACAGATCTATCTTACCGCTGAAGATATGATTCCTCCCGGAGTGTATCTTGAACACTATTTTCATAGTGTCCAGGCCTTTATTGTCCTGCCCCTTTTTGCCCTTTTTTCTGCCGGAGTGGCATTTAATGCCGAAACACTGGGGGATTTTCCAGGAACTATAACTCTAGGCATCATATTCGGGCTGGTTATCGGCAAACAGGCAGGTATTCTGTTATTCAGCTGGCTGGCAATTTTCTGCCGAATTACAGATATGCCAAGGGGTGTTAAATGGTCTCATCTTTGGGGAGCCGGGATTTTGGCTGGAATCGGCTTTACCATGTCGATTTTCATCAGCGAACTGGCATTTTCAAGCCAGTCCATGGTAGACGAGGCAAAAATAAGCATTTTTATTGCATCCTTCTTGGCCGGAATATCGGGATATATGGTACTCAAAAAAGTGCTTCCAAAAAAACGGCCCACCATGGATTCTTGATTTTGAATCGGTCTGCAGACCCTGTTAGTAATAGTAATTCGGATGATAAACATGTTTTGTGCCAGACGGGGTTACATCCATAAAGCATGAGGGTTTCCACTTCAAAATACCATTTGATAGACAAGCTGCTTCGTCGCTACAGTTTTCAGCATCTCCTTGTCTGGCTGCTTCTCAATATCCTGGCTTCTCCCTTTCTTCAAAGCCTGCACCATGCCTCTATTATTTCATCGGTTTCCATTTCACTGGTGCTTCTTGTAGCAGTTTATGCCATAAACAGGCAAAGTAGGCTTTTCAAGTACCTGATGGTTTTGATGGTCTTGTCCCTTTTATTGTTCTGGATGGGCGTCTTTAATGTAGTGGCGCTGTCCAGGATGGCCAGCCTGCTGATCATGGCACTTTACGTCTTCCTGCTGGTCTATGCCTTTACCAGGTATGTATTTTCTGCCAGAAAGGTTGACTCCCATCTCATAAGCGCAGCATTGTGCCTCTATCTGCTCATGGGGACCTTGTGGGGAATATTATATAATATCCTGGACCTGGCAGTTCCAGGCTCGTTCAGCGGGGCACTCCTTTCCTCTTCGTCCCAGCTGGCAAATTCCATGGAGCCTTACGAGTATTTGAGCTTTGTGACCCTAACAACCCTGGGCTATGGTGATATACTTCCTCAAACCCCTGGTGCAGCAGCTCTCTGTCAGGTGGAGGCCGTGGTGGGTCAGTTCTATATGGCCGTGATGGTGGCCAGACTGGTGGGTATCCAGGTATCACAGGAATTTTCCAGACAGGATAAAGACCAGGAGCCGGCACTTAGAAAATAAATCTTTTCTTATGAATATTATTTAATATCCTTAGATAGTAAAAAATTATCTGGATTTCAGGAGGCATGATGAAATCGGTTTTAAAAAGAGGGTCGGTGGTCAATCTGTTCGGACAAATTTCAATGCTTTTTTTCGTGTTTGTGCTCCTTTTTTCTTTGACAGCCTGCGGCAAGAAAGAGCAACAAGAGAAGGCGGAGGTCATTCGTCCTGTCAAGATTATGAAGGTAAGGGACACAAACAGCCTTCTTACCCATGGGTTTCCAGGCGTGGTGCGAGCCAGCAAGAGGGCTGTGCTCTCGTTCAAGGTATCTGGCCCTCTGGTGGAGCTGCCCGTTGAAGAGGGAGAGCATGTCAGAAAGGGAGATCTTATCGCGCAGATTGATAAGAGGGATTTTTTAAATGGTGTGAAAGAAGCCCTTGCCACCTACAGGGAGGCGGAACAGCAGTTTGCCAGGTACAAGGAGCTCTATGCAAAAAAACAGGTTTCAAAGGCGGATTTTGACAGGTTCAGGGCTGCCAGGGATGTGGCCTTTGCCAAACTCCAGGACGCAAAGAATGCCCTTTGCGATACGACTCTCAGGGCCCCATTTGATGGGGTCATTGCCAAGAGATACGTGGAAAATTTTTACAAGGTAAAGGCAAAGGATCCCATAGTATTCCTGCAGGACATCTCCAGGATAGAAATATTGGTCAACGTCCCTGAACTGGTCATGGCAGCCATTCGGAGTGAAAGTTCTGCTGAAGTAGTTGCCTCCTTTGAATCCATCCCAGGAAAGACATTTCCCCTGGAATTGAAGGAATATTCCACAGAGGCAGATCCCGCCACCCAGACATACCAGGTGGTCTTTGTCACGGATCAGCCCAAGGAAGCCAATATTCTTCCAGGTATGACAGCAACCGTTACTGCTGCCATGAAGCCGGATCTGGCGGGCAGGAAACCGCAAATAATTCTTCCGGCCCTGGCCGTGCTGGATGCGCCAAAAAACAAGCCCTACGTCTGGGTTTATTTGCCGGATAAAGGGGAGGTTGAAAAACGTTATGTTACCATCGGAGGCCTCAAGAATTCCAGTGGCATCAGCATAAAAGATGGACTCAAGCCCGGTGAGATCATCGTTATCGCCGGGGTCACAAAGCTTAAGGCGGGGATGAAGGTAAGGCCCTGGGAAAAACAAAGAGCAGGGATTTAGGCAATGAATATAGCCGAATTTGCCATAAAAAAGAATGTCATCACCTGGACCCTGACCTTTGTGGTCCTGGTGCTGGGATATTTTTCATACATGGGCCTTCCAAGGCTGGAAGACCCGGAATTTGCCATCAAGGAGGCCGTAATAATAACCCCTTACCCAGGGGCATCGCCCATGGAGGTGCAGGAAGAGGTTACGGAAGTAATAGAAAAGGCTGTCCAGGAAATGGGCCAGCTGAAACGGGTAGAGTCCTATTCCTCCCGGGGCCTTTCAATAGTGAATGTCAAGATCAAGGACGAGTACCGCAAAAATCAGCTTCCCCAGGTGTGGGATGAACTCAGGCGGAGGATGGGCGACCACGAAAAGGATCTTCCTCCGGGTGCCGGGCCAATATCCGTCAACGACGATTTCGGGGATGTTTACGGTGTCTATTTTGCCCTGGTGGGCGATGGATACACCTTTGCTGAACTCAAGGATATCGCAGAGCTCCTTCAGAGGGAGCTGCTTGTGGTTCAGGATGTAAAGAAGGTAGAACTGTTCGGCATCAGGCCCGAGGCCATATATGTAGAGATGTCCCGGTCCAAGATGGCGGCCCTAGGAATAACCAGGCAGGATATTTTCAATGCCTTGAAGGCCAAGAACATCGCGGTTGATTCAGGCTGGATAAAATTCGGCACCCAGTATCTTGCCATCAACCCCACAGGAGAATTCAAGTCTGAAAAGGACTTCGGAAAGCTTTTTATTGCCTCAAAGGATGGAAAGCTGATCTACCTCCAGGATGTAGCCAGGATAAAGAGGGGATATGTGGATCCGCCCTCAAAGATTTTGAGGGTGGACGGAAAGGAAGGTGTAGGTATAGCCATTTCCACTGTCCTTGGCGGAAATGCCGTAACCATGGGAAATGCCGTACTTAAGAGGCTGGCGCAGCTCCAGGGACAGATACCAATAGGCGTGGAACTGAAAGAGATTTCCATGCAGTCCAAGTCGGTCACCAAGGCCGTTAACGGTTTTGTCATTAATCTCCTGGAGTCAGTGGCAATTGTCATTGTAGTTCTGGCAGTTTTCATGGGGGTGCGGGCAGGAATGATTATAGGGTTCATCCTGCTTCTGACCATTTCTGCCACCTTCGTAGTCATGGGTTATTATCATATCACCCTGGAAAGGATATCCCTTGGGGCCCTCATCATTGCCCTTGGAATGTTGGTTGACAATGCCATTGTGGTGGTTGACGGCATGAAGGTAAAGATGAAGCAGGGTATGGACGGGCTGACAGCTGCAAAGGAAGTGGTGGGGCAGAATTCCATGCCTCTTCTTGCAGCTACTGCAGTAGCCGTTATGGCCTTTGCATCCATCGGCGGCATGAGCAATTCCACAGGGGAGTATTGCCAGTCGCTGTACTACGTGATCCTGATCTCCCTTTCCTTGTCCTGGCTAACGGCTGTTACCACCACGCCCCTCATAACAACAAAGTTTGTCCTTAGTAAAAAGGAGATGGATGAGGGCGGAAGCAGTGAAGATGTCTATGGCGGAAAGTTCTATCAGTTGTATAGAAAGTTTCTCGCCCTTGCAATAAAGGCCCGGTGGGTCTCCATCGGCGTGGTTGTTGCCCTTTTTGCAGCGTCTGTCTTTGGATTCGGATACGTGAAGCAGCTCTTTTTTCCTGCATCCACAAGACCCCAGTTCATGGTGGAATGCCAGTTCAGGGAAGGGATTCACATAAAGGATACTGAAGAAAAGGTGGCGCGCATGGAGGAATACCTGAAAAAACAGGATGGTGTCACCATGACGGCATCAGCCATAGGCGGAGGTCACCCGCGTTTTCTGCTCACATACAGTGTTCCTGTGGACGCAGCAAGTCAGTATGCATGTGTCCTGGTTTCCGTCAAGGAATACAAGCTCATCGAGCAAATGAGGGTGAAGGTGCAGAACGACCTGGAAAGGATGTTCCCGGATGCCTGCATAAACGTCAAAAAGTTCAATTTGGGCCCGGCCAGCGGTGGCAAGATCCAGCTTCGGATAAACGGGTCCGACCCGGAAGAACTCAGGGCTATGGCTGAAAAGGCCATGAATATATTCAGGGAGGAAAACGCCAAGGCTGTGAGAACTGAATGGGGTGAAAAGGTTAAGGTACCCATTCCTGTACTTGCTGAAGACAGGGCCATGTCGCTCGGGATCACAAGGCCTATGGTGGCCCAGGCGATACAGTCAAACTATTCCGGAACCACCACCGGCGTATACCGGGAGGGTATAAACCTTATTCCCATAATAGCCAGGGCCCCGGACCAGGAAAGAGACAGCATTGAGGACCTTTCCGAGATCCAGCTGTTCAGTCCCATGGCAGGGAAGTATGTACCCATTCTCCAGGTTTTGAATGGTCTTGAGACAGGATGGGAAAATGCCAGGGTTTCCCGCTGGCACAGGAGGCTCATGATAAAGATCCACGCCGATCCAAGGGGTGATGAGCTTCCGGCTGAACTCATGGCCAGGGTGAAACCCCGGATAGAACAGGCCCTGGGAGTGGATCTTGCAGCCTACAGAGGAAAGCCCCTGGAAGAAGGTGAAAAATGGACTGCCTCCACCATACCTATAAAATACGACGATATTTTACCTCTTAAGGGAAAACCGGGCTACTTCATGGCCTGGGGGGGAGAGCTGGAGGATTCTTCGGATTCTCAAGCCCAGCTTGCCGCAAACATTCCTATTTATTTCGGTATGATGGTGCTCATTGTGATTTTCATGTTTAATGCATTCAAGCAGCCCCTGATCATCTGGCTGACCGTCCCCTTGGCATTGATCGGTGTGACGGCAGGTCTTTTGATTCTTCATCAGCCCTTTGGTTTCATGGCTCTGCTGGGGCTTATGAGCCTTTCCGGAATGCTCATTAAAAATGCCCTGGTTCTGATAGACCAGATAGATATAAACATAAGGTCGGGGATGAAGGGCATGGATGCCATCCTTGAGTCAGGTGTGTCCAGGATGCAGCCGGTTATGATGGCGGCCCTTACGACCATGATGGGTATGATACCGCTTTTCCAGGATGCATTTTTCGTATCCATGGCCGTGACGATAGTGTTCGGTCTCGGTTTCGCCACTGTTCTCACATTGGTATTCGTCCCGGTACTTTATGCCACGTTTTTTAATATCAAATGATCAGTTTCCTAGGAGTTACACCATGATAAAACGCAATTGTCTGTACGTCTTTTGCGGAATTCTGCTCTGGGCCATGTCTGTACTTTCCGTTTGGGCACAGGGCTGCGACATAGGGCCGCTGAAACACAGGACGTTTACCATTGGCATAGTGACAGACGGGGCCACTCCCGCTGACAAAGAGCTGGTTCATATGTATGAAAAGGAGCTGAATGCCCTGTCCGACGCACAGACGAGTTTCAGATTTCCAGATGGATTTGTCCTTTCAGGCGGCGGCCAAAGGGGCGGGGCAAAGAAGGCCCTTTCAAGACTCTTTTCTCCCGGCGGCCCTGACATAATCCTTACCCTGGGCGTGATTTCTGCGGCCCAATGCCTGGACAATCAAAAGGTATCAAGGCCTGTTGTGGCCCCATTTGTGGCCTGGTTTACCCTGAAAGACAAGATTAAAAAGGCCGGCTCGCGAAACATCGGAAACATGGTGTATGTAGATTCTGTCTATCATCTGGACAGTGATATAGACACCTTCAGGAAGATAGTGAAATTTAAAGATGCTGTTCTGATCCTGGACAGGCGGGAGATTGATGCCTTTCCCGTGCTTCCGGGACTGGTGCAAAAGTTTGCTTCCAAGCACGGTATAAGCCTGACCATAATTCCCGCTGAAAATTCTGCCGACAAAGTATTGAACAACCTGCCGGCAACAGCCGATGCAGCCTTTGTAGGTGCACTATGGCATTTTGACAAGGAGCAGATGCGCCGGCTTGCCCAGGGCCTTATCAATAAGAGGGTAGCAGGCTTTGCTTTGTGGAGTGAAGACCAGGTTGAAGAAGGACTGCTGGCAGGTCTGGAGTCCAAAGAAAAGCAGGATATACTTGCCCGCCGCACGGCAGTGGCCGTAACCGATATCCTTTCGGGCAAGAGCCCGTCGAATATCAATGTGGATTATATCAGGAACAGGCGTCTTACCATTAACATGGCCACGGCCCGGGCCATAGACGTTTATCCCAGTCTTCTGATCATTACCAAGGCACACATTATCAATGGTGAGCGCAAGGATATAGGGCGGCGCCTGAATATAAAAAAGGCTGTGAACGAGGCTGTTGAGGCCAATTTGAGGCTCCAGGCGGCAAAGACCTCCGTCAGGGCTGGAGAGCATGCCGTCAAGGAGGCCATGGCAGATCTTCTTCCAAGGATAGATATAGCCACAGGCGCCAGGGCCATAGACCAGGACAGGGCCAAGGCCGGCGGGGGGATGAGCCCTGAACGTGCTTGGACCGGTACAGCCGGAGGGTCTGTTCTCCTTTATTCTGACAAAAAATGGGCAAATTATACTGCTGAGGAGCACCTCCAGAAGGCCAGGCAGATGAACATGGATTCCGTCAGGCTTGATGTCACCTATGATGCCTCTGTTGCCTATCTCAGGGTTTTAAGGGCCAAGACCATTGAGCGGATATACAAGGAAAATCTCAAGCTTACAGAAGCAAATCTGGAAAGGGCCAGGATAAAGGTGGCCACCGGGGCGGCAGGTCCAGACGAGGTTTACCGCTGGGAGGCCAAGTATGCCAATGACCGGAGGGAGGTGCTTTACCGGGAATCCGATACCATGGATGCCATGGAAGCCCTGAACCGTGTTCTTCACAGGCCATTGCAGGAGCTTTTCGAGCCGGAAGAGGCGTCTCTAAAGGACCCGCTTTTCATCATAGGTGACAAGTTTTTTTATCAGCTTATGGAAAACCCTAAGTATATGAGAAAATTCAGGGGGTTTGCCGCCAAGAGGGCCCTGGAACTGCGCCCGGAGCTAAAGGGTTATGATGCTGCAATCAAGGCCAAGGAAAGGCTGGAAACAGCAGCCAGGAGACAGATATGGCTTCCGGATTTCACCGTGGAATGGAAGGTAGATCAGTACTTTGCTGAAGACGGGGAGGGAAGGCGCGACAGCCACATGAGCAATCTTGACGATACCGACTGGAACGTCGGGGTATTTGCCAGGATTCCCCTGTTCGAAGGCGGTAAAAGGGTGGCACAGGCCAGCAGGCTGCAGGAGGAAGTCTCCAGGCTGCGAATCAATCGGGGTGCCAAGGCCGAGGCCATAATCCAGAATGTCCTGGCAGCCCTTAACAGGACCAGGGCATCCTACCCTTCCATCACGCTTTCCAGGCAGGCTTCAGAGGCAGCCAGGCGAAATCTTGACCTGGTTACAGACTTTTACATGGAGGGGATCAAGACAATCATAGATCTTCTGGATGCCCAGAATCAGGCACTCAGTGCGGACCTTGACGCAGCCAATGCCGTGTATAATTTTCTTATAGATTTCATGGGGGTTGAAAGGGCAATAGGAGAATTCGTCATTTTTATGCCCGACCAAAAGCGCCAGGAATGGTTGAACAGGGTATATGCGGCAATAGGCATGGTTGATGGAAAAAGCCCTGGGGAGAAATAAATATTTCTGTTTACAGGAGAAAATATAGCAAATATTATATGCAAATAAGATAGATCGTGTCCATTATAGCATGTTGCATGCTTTTTCTGCTTAGCAAACCGGGTTCAACATTTACGATTGTCATTGCATAGTGATCTTAAAAAGCATTTTTGCGGCAGGGTCCCCAGGGATTCTAGCATAAGTCTGTGATATCTATGGTTTTGTGGTTTTAAGGGAAGAATAAATTAGAGAACCTTAAAAAACCCGAAAAAGGAGGAGAAAGGGTCTATGAAGAAGAAGTTTTGTTATTCAATGAGTTTTATGCTGTGTTTCATGATTTGGTGTTTTGCAATAAATGCCTCGGCTGCAGAAAATGCATGTATAACATGCCATAAGAAAATGACACCAGGGCAGGTCAAGGATTGGTCAGTCAGCAAACATGCGGAAAATGACGTTACCTGTGACGTTTGTCACGGTGATGCCCACAAGAGTGCAGATGACGTTGCAAAGGTTCAGCTTCCCGATGAGCATGTCTGTGCGCAGTGCCACGAGGAGCAGTTCAACTCTTTCAAGAAAGGCAAGCACCAGTTCGGCTGGACTTCGTTGAATGCCCTGCCTATTACGCATGTAGAGCCTGATGAGCTTATGGAAGGCGGCCGTGGATGCGGCGGATGCCACAACATGGGCATAAAGACTGAGGCACAGAAAAAGGCCCAGCACGAAAACGGATGGAGATACCAGAACAATTCCTGTGACGAGTGCCATACCCGCCACAGTTTTTCCAAGACCGAGGCACAGAACCCCCAGGCATGCCAGCAGTGCCACATGGGTTACGACCACCCCCAGTGGGAAATGTGGTCCAGCTCCAAGCACGGGGAACGCTATTTTGCCAAGCAGCGCGGCCAGCTTCCCAAGGATGCACCTGCACCGACCTGCCAGTTCTGCCACCTTCCTGACGGCACACACAACAACCACACTGCATGGGGATTTTTGGGTGTAAGGCTCCCCATCCAGGACAAGGAGTGGGCAGACGCACAGGCAGCACTTCTCAAGGCCTTGGGAGTTCTCAATCCTGAAACAGGAAAGCCCACGGCACGCCTGGACGCAGTAAAGTCCGTGGACATGGTAAGGCTTACCCAGGAAGCATGGCAGACAGAACGTGACAAGATGCTTGCAAGGTGTGCAACATGCCACTCCAAGACTTATGCAAAGACCCAGCTCGATATGGGTGACGAGATGATCAAGAAGACCACGATTCTCCTGGCCCAGGGCATAAATATAGTTGCAGGTCTCTACAAGGACGGCATTCTCAAGAAGCGCGACAAGCAGGCCTTTGCATATCCTGATTTTCTGTACTTCCTGAGGACGGACTATTCCGAGGGTTCTTCTGACAGCTACAAGAACATGGACAAGAATGTCAGCTTTATCGAGCAGGTTCTCTTCCAGATGTACATGAAGCACAGGATGAGGGCATATCAGGCATTCTTCCATGTAAACCCGGATTATGCTTACTGGTATGGATGGTCGCAGATGACAAAGGACCTTGGCGAGATCAAGGAACTTGCCGCACAGATGAGGGCCAGCCACAATAAGATGTAGCTACCTCGTTCAAAAGTCAGAAACAAGAAAGGCCCGGTTCTTCAACCGGGCCTTTCTTGTTAAAATGATTTGTCTTTCAGGGATAGAGGGCTGCAGCTCCGACCCCCAGGCCTTCCTCCAGGCCGAGCATAATATTCATGTTCTGTACGGCCTGTCCAGATGCACCCCGGCACAAGTTGTCAATTGCAGAAACAATTATTGCCCTTCCCGTTCGTTCGTCTATGCGAAGGCCTATATGGCAGAAATTTGTACCCCTGACGTTTAATACGTTTGGAAAGGAGTCTTTTTCCAATATCTGCACGAATGGAGAGGATCTGTAGCTTTCCCGAAGACAAGTCCTCAGGTCCTTTTCCTCTGAAGTCCGGGTGGGCACGGCATATATGGTGGAAAGGATGCCCCTGGACATTGGGACCAGGTGGGGCGTGAAGTTTATCAGGACCTTTGTTCCCGATGCAGCAGAAAGCTCCTGTTCTATTTCTGGAGTATGACGGTGCTCTGCAACCTTGTATGCCTTGAATCCTTCATTTACCTCGCAAAAAAGCGTTGCAGTCGATGCCCCCCGTCCTGCTCCGCTAGCCCCCGATTTGGAATCAATGATTATGTCCTGGGGCTTTATCAGGCCCGCCTTGAGGAGCGGAACAAGAGGCAGGATGCAGCTGGTAGGATAACAGCCTGGATTTGCTATTAGTCTGGCGCGGCTTATCTTTTCGCGGTAAAGCTCTGGAAGGCCGTAGACCGCCTCCTTGAGAAATTCAGGCGCGCAGTGTTCCTGATACCATTTTTCATAGACTTTTCTATCTCTGAGCCTGAAATCTGCAGAAAGATCAATGACTCTTTTGCCGTGTTTCAGAAGGAAGGGGACCACGTTCATGGCAGTTTGGTGGGGGACACAGGTAAATATCACATCTGCAGCCGATGCCATTTCTGCCATGTCCGGGTCTGTGAAGGAAAGGCTGGTCATGCCGGACATGGATGGAAAGACACTGGACACCCTGCGGCCGGCATATTTTCTGGATGTAATAACAGTTGTTTCCGTTTCAGGATGGGTTAAAAGAATTCTCAAAAGTTCGACCCCCGTATATCCTGAACCTCCTAAGATGCCGATTTTGACAGTCATAATCTTGCCCCCGCTATTATTAATGATCCGTTAAGTTGAACAGGCTGAATAAATACCGCTGGACCCGAACAATCCGAATGATTCCAGTCCTGTATGTAAAATAAAAAAGGGAAGGCAGCAGCCTTCCCGGGAATATAGAGATCGAACTGAAAAAGTTCGAATTAGCGCTTTGAGTACTGGTATCTCTTTCTGGCTCCTGCAAGGCCGTATTTTTTCCTTTCCTTTACCCTGGCATCCCTGGTAAGGAGTCCAGCCTTCTTCAGGCTGACCCTGAGATCAGGGTCCATGGTCTGCAGGGCCCTTGCAATCCCGTGTCTTAATGCCTCTGACTGGCCCGTCTTGCCTCCGCCTTTGAGTGTGGCAAACACATCGATTTTTCCAAGGGTGTTGGTGACTTCAAAGGGCTGGTTTATTACCAGCCTGGCCGTCTCCATGTCGAAGTATTCATCGAAGTCTCTACCGTTAACGGTTACCTTGCCGGTACCAGGCATGATCCACACCCTGGCAACAGCGCTTTTTCTTTTTCCTGTGGCGTATACTTTGTCCATATCAGTAAATTCCTTGTTTATCTTGTGACTATCTCAAGGGGTTCGGGCATCTGGGCCTGGTGGGGATGATTGCTGCCCTTGTAAATCTTCAGCTTTTTCATCTGCTGCCTGGCAAGTTTGTTCTTGGGCATCATGCGCTTTACTGCAAGGCGGATTACATCTTCCGGCTTCTTTTCCAGCATGGTGCGGGCATTCACGGATTTAAGCCCTCCGAGATAGCCTGAGTGGCGGTGATACAGCTTCTGGTCCAGCTTGGAACCGGTGAGTTTCACCTTTTCAGCATTTACGACTATAATAAAGTCACCGGTGTCCAGGTGAGGCGTAAAATCAGGGCGATGTTTTCCCCTGAGCCTCGTGGCAAGTTGAGTGGCCAGTCGACCCAGCACCTTTCCAGATGCATCCACAACAAACCACTTCTTCTGGATCTCGTTGACCTTTGGAAGCGGGGTTTTCATTTTTAAGCTCCTTGTTTTTCGCACAGGTATATCATTGGCCCTTTTTCAGGGCATCCGGATTTCTAAATTAATCTTGATCAAATGTCAAGAGAGACCTGTTGGAAAATGCTATATTTTCCCCAGGTGAGTTCTTCTGAAGGATATGTGGAAGGCAGCATGTGGCTGATACATCGGAAAAATGATTTTGAGACTACACGGGTTTTTCTGCCCTTATCACCACGAACCCCCCGGATCCAAAACCCTCTTCTATCCTTGAGCAATGGGTGTCACCCGGGAGGATGGTCTGGACTGCCCTGAAATTCAAAAAGCCAGCCAGCTTCAAAAAAGCCAGCACTTCATGGGCAGAATAGAAGGTGGCCTCCTTGTAAAACACACTTGAGTCTTTTCTGGCAAGGTATCTTCTGCCAAGGCTGCTGTCTTTGTCCACGAGGCCCACGAGAATGTATCCTCCAGGCCTCAGTATCCTGCCGGCCTCCTTTATGGAAATGACGGGGTCATCTACGAAGCAGATGGTGGTGATCATAACCGCTGTGTCGGCGCATCTGGTTTTCAGGGGAAGTGCCTCTGCAGTGCCTGACACTACCTGTATTCCCGCCTTTTTTGCACGCCGTGCCATTTTTTCAGAAGGCTCTACTCCAATATCTATCTTCAAGGGGATTGCAAATTTTCCAGAACCCACCCCTATTTCAACAGCCCTGCCCTTTTCAGGAAAAAGAAGCCGCACTGCTTCTATCTCCAGAAGATAAAGGTCCCGGTGTCTTTGGAACCAGGCATCGTACCTTTCGGGGAACAGGTCAAAGGGTCTTGTTCTTGCCATATATTGACCAAAGCTGAATCAAATAAAGAGTAGAGGAGGAATCATCATAAAGCATCCAGGGCACCATAAGGCCAAAGATTCACGAAAAAAAACCATTTTTCAGAAGCCGCCAGGTTTATTTATGGAGCCTGAGGTTTTCTGTCTCCCTTCTTATTTGCTCGAGTTTTTTCAGCTCGAAGCCCAGTTTTTTCTTTTCTGTCTCCACCTTTTTGAGTTTTGCTGACATGGCAGAGATCTTTTTCCTCAGGAGTCTTCGATCCTTGGTGCATTTTTCCAGCTTGCTTCCAAGGGCCAGGTACCTCTGGATAATTTCGTTGTTAAGTGGGTATTTTCCAGCACAGACAGGTCTTGTGAGCGTATCCAGGTATTCGTTGCCGGCAGGATCCAGGAAAAACAGGTAAAATGCCGCAGCACACCTATCTGTTCCGTTGGCCATTTCCTCCTTGAGGGCTTCAACAGCAAGGTCTTGGTCGCCTTCCAGCATATAGGTCCTTGCCTCTTCCAGGACCGGATTTACCTGTTCTGCGCACTGATCCTTCTGCTCCATAAGAGCTGCACATCCGGCAAGAATGGTCAGGGCTGAAAGGGCAACTGTACAAAAACAGCAGTACCAGTACCTTCTTCCAGGGCGTATTTCGTTTCCGGCGGACTTTGTATCCAAATTTCACCTCCGTGGGCAGTTATTATCTGCCTGGCAATGGTAAGCCCCAGACCACTTCCGCTCTGTCTGGGGGTTATCCTGGACTGATAAAACTTTTCGAAGACTTGTTTCTGTTCAGCCTTGTGGATTCCCGGGCCGGCATCTACCACGATTATCTGGAGTTTTCTTCCCCTTTTGCCGTCAGCATTTTGGACAACGACCTTTATGTCTCTGCCTTTATCTGTGAAATTCAAGGCATTGTCCAGGAGATTGATCAGGGCCCGTTTCAGTCTTTTGCCGTCGGCTTCGATGTGAATATCCCTTTCCGGATACTCTGTTAAAATGCTGACGTTTTTGGCAGCGGCAATGGGGCTGAATTCCTTTACTGCAGAGTCCACCACTTCCCTTATGTCTACATTGTCCTTTCCCAGGCTGACGAGCCCGGCCTGCATCTTGGAAAGATCCAGCAGTTCTTCCACAAGTGTCTTGAATCTGGTCATGCTGGTGTTGAGAACTGTTACCAGCTTTTTCTGTCTCTCATTGAGGTGTCCGATCTGGGGTTCTCCCAGGAGCTTGGAGGCTTCCATCATGGCAGCCAGGGGGGTTTTCAGCTCATGGCTGGCAACTGCTATGAAGTCTGATTTAAGGGTGTCAAGTTCCTTGAGGCTATGTGCCATATGATTGAAGGAATCGGCCAGTTCGCCAAGTTCATCCCGGCTTACCACAGGGATCTGATGATCAAAATCCCCCTTGCTTATGGCGTGGATGCCTTTTTGAAGAAATCCCAAAGGCCTCTTTATGTAGATGTACAATGCCCATGGCACTGTAAGGGCAACTATGGTCGCAAGAAGGAGCAGGAGAAGGGTGCCGTTTTTTACCTGTGATATGATTTCTGCACTTTCACGGGATTTTTGTTCAAGGGATCTTTTTTGTATTGCCTCAGCCTCTTTGAGCAGCTCCATCAGGTGGTAAGTAAGGCCCTTTATTTCCTGTTCCCTGGCCTCGTCGGTAATATCGACGCCCTGAGTTCCGGTTTGGTGTTCCTTCAGGATGTCCGGCTGTGAAACCAGAAACTTGAGCATGGCAAGCGTATTTCTGAACTCCTTGAAATTATTTTCCAGGTCAGGAGGGTCTGAAACAGCAAGGGGATCTATCCTGTGCTCCAGGTCTGCTATAAGGGGTTTTACCGCCTTCAGGGAGTCTTCCTTGTGAAGTATTATCAGCCGCCTTGCTTCTGCTTCCAGGGACGGAACCAGGTTTTTTGCATATTCGATGGACGATGAAAGCTCCAGGGTTCGCTTAAAAAACGTGGAAACTGTTGCCTCTATTTTATAAATGGAATAAATGGAAAACAGACATGGCAGGATGAGTATGGCCAGTAAAAATAAATAGCCTGCCAGGAGTTTTTGATATAGACTGAAAAAGGAAAAGAATTTCATCTTCAGGACATCATACGCTCTTCCATTTTGAAGCAAAATAATAATTCCATCATATCAGCAAAAGGTTAATCTTTCATGCAAAAAACCGAGGCAACCGAAAACCCGGGTGTTTCCCGTACCAGTGCCAGGATCCTCCTGGTCGATGACGAGCAGGCCATCCTAGAGGTTATGAAGATGCGCCTGGAACTGCTTGGTTACCAGGTAACTGCCACCACGGATCCTTTAGAGGCCCTGGAAATATTTTCTGACAGGCAGGATATCGAGCTGCTCATCACTGATCAGAGGATGGAGAATCTCTCCGGCCAGGATTTGATGCAGAAGTGTCTTGAGATAAATCCATACCTCCAGACAATAATATTTACGGCCTACGGCACCATAGAGCAGGCGGTAGAAGCCATTAGAGCCGGTGCCTTCTCCTATGTTACAAAGCCGGTGGATCATCAGGAACTCGAAATCAAGATTGAACAGGCACTTGAAAAAAGGATTCTGCTGAGAAAGATACATGATTTTGAGGGGCTTCTCGAGGGACAGCACGAATTTGCCGGTATTATCGGCAAGAGTGCCAGGATGAAGGCGGTTTTCAAGCAGATTCTTCAGGTGGCACCCACGGACATTACGGTCAGCATATTCGGAGAATCAGGTACGGGTAAGGAGCTTGTAGCACAGGCAATCCACCTTTACAGCAGCCGAAGCAAGGGGCCTTTTGTGGCAGTAAACTGTGCTGCGATTCCTGAAACCATGCTGGAAGATGAGCTCTTCGGCCATGTCCGCGGCGCCTTCACATCGGCCGTTACATCCAAAAACGGTGTTTTCGCCTCTGCAGACAAGGGAACGCTCTTCCTGGACGAGGTGGGGGAAATGGCCGAATCCATGCAGGCCAAACTCCTGAGGGTCATAGAGACAGGTGAGGTCAAGCCCCTGGGAAGCGACAGGATAAGAAAGGTTGACGTGCGGCTCATAGTTGCAACCAAGAGGGACCTGAAGAAAATGGTGGCTCAAGGCACATTCAGGGAAGATCTTTTTTACAGGATCCACGTGGTTCCTCTGGTAATGCCTTCTCTAAGGGAAAGGAGGGAAGATATTCCTGTCCTTTTCGGTCATTTTCTTGGTCCAGCCCTTAAAAAGATGAAAAAGCAGATAAACTGGATAGACGAAGATGTGCTTGAGGCACTCAAGAGATACGACTGGCCGGGAAACGTCCGGGAGCTTGAGAACCTTGTGGACTTCCTGGCGGCGACCTGCCAGGGTGAGGTGATAAACAAGGAGCTTCTGGCCAATACGCCCCTGGCAGATTTTTCCAGGAGTTCTTCGTTCGTGCCCTTGAAAGATGCTAGGTTTGAATTCACCAGGAAATACCTTGAAGATCTTCTGCGATTTACCAAGGGCAATATCAGTGCCGCGGCAAAACTTGCCGGATATTACAGGGCGGATCTGTATAAGCTCATAGAAAAACACGGGCTTGAGGTGGAGGAATTCAGGAAAAAAGGAAGAAGGATAAGTACGGCAGAACTGGGGAAACTCTGAAATGGAAAGAACTTGGGCCTCGCGCCTGCTGTCGGTAAAATCTTTTCGTCTCGTCAAGCCAGGCACGGATCAAGGGGTTCTACGTGCACCTCTGCGGGGCTGTTGCCAAATGTTGAAAACGTTGATAGTTTAATGGGTATCAATAGTGTTTTTCAGGGGCTTTTGCCTTGTCAGCCGGCAGGCGATTTGAGTCTGTCCCGTAAACATGGATTTTTTTAGGTTATCAAATTAAATATGACCGAATATCATTGGTTACCACAAGATATAGTGGCAATTGTGATCATTTTTGGGTTTGCGGGACAGGCTCAAGTGTTTCTGAAAACAGAGGTCTTCAAGTAATATCTTAATGAAACCGGGGCCTCAGAGGAAAAGTGTGAAAAGTATCAGCAGTTCTGACAACCGGATCTCAATCAGTGGAGAAGGGAGTTCAGTGTCTGGTACAAGCGCAGTGTCTTACTTAGGTTGCGAAGAGGCCGTCTGGAGCAGCAAGGATCATGCTCGGGCGGCCTTTTATTTTATAAAGTTATTAAAATTCAAGGAGGTTGTCGGTGATGAGTGATAAACCATTCATTCTATGGTTTAAGGAGATCGGGATTGAGGATGTCCCTCTGGTTGGAGGAAAAAATGCTTCTCTTGGTGAGATGTATCAGCATCTTTCCAGCAAGGGAGTTCAGGTACCAAACGGGTTTGCTATCACTGCTGAGGCCTATAAACATCTCCTCAAGGAAGCAGGTATCGAACAGGCTGTCCGTGATGCCCTGGAGGGCCTTGATACCAGTGATATACACAACCTGAGGGAAAGGGGCAAAAAGGTCAGAGAAATCATCCTCAATGCCAAGTTTCCTGAAGATCTGGAAGAGGCCATCAAGAAGGCATATGCCCAGATGGAACAGGAATACTATGAAAACGTGGACGTGGCTGTACGCTCATCGGCAACAGCCGAGGACCTTCCGGATGCATCCTTTGCAGGTCAACAGGAGACTTTTCTTAATATCACCGGCACAGACGCCCTGATAGAGGCATGTCACAAATGCTTTGCAAGCCTATTTACCGACAGGGCCATCTCCTACAGGCATGATAAGGGTTTTGGTCATTTTGACGTGTATTTGTCCATTGCAGTTCAAAAGATGGTCAGAAGTGACAGCGCCAGCTCGGGAGTCATGTTCACCATAGACACCGAAAGCGGCTTTGAAGACGTGGTCTACATCACCGGGGCCTGGGGGCTCGGGGAAAACGTGGTCCAGGGAGCAGTCAATCCGGATGAATTTTACGTCTTCAAGCCCACCTTGAAAAAGGGTTTCCGGCCCATCGTCAGCAAACGTCTGGGGCTCAAGCAGCACCGGATGATCTATACCGCTGATCCCAACGAGCCTGTCAAGAATGTTGAAACATCGCCGGAAGAACGCCGCAGATATGTCCTTTCCGATGACGAGATTCTACAGCTGGCAAAATGGGCCTGCATCATAGAAGAGCACTACAAAAAGGCCATGGACATCGAGTGGGCCAAGGACGGTGACGGAGAAAAGGTGGGTACAGGAGGGCTTTTTATTGTACAGGCCAGGCCAGAGACTGTTCATTCCCAGAAGGACACCAATTACATGGAGACATACAAGCTCCTGGAAAAGGGAGAAGTTCTGGCTACCGGTAAGGCAGTGGGGAGCAAGATCGGCCAGGGCAAGGCCCATGTGATAAAGGATGTCAGTGAGATTACAGATTTCAATGCAGGCGAAGTCCTGGTCACTGACATGACAGATCCGGACTGGGAGCCCATAATGAAGGTGGCCTCGGCAATAGTTACCAACAGGGGAGGAAGAACCTGTCACGCTGCCATTATTTCCCGTGAGATGGGCATACCCTGCGTGGTCGGCACCGAAAACGGTACAGAGGCCATAACCAGCGGCGAGGATGTAACCGTGTCCTGTGCCGAGGGTGAAGAAGGAAAGGTATACCGGGGCCTTCTTAAATACGAGGTGGACAGGATCGACTTTTCCAACGTACCCAAGACAAAGACCATGATCATGATGAATGTGGGTATTCCTGAACAGGCCTTTGACCAGGGACAGATACCAAACGACGGCGTCGGGCTGGCAAGGCTGGAATTCATCATAAACTCCCATATCGGCATTCATCCCCTGGCACTTCTGAATTACCAGGAGCTGAAATCAAAGGCAGCCTCTGACCAAAGTATCAAGGAGATCGTAGATGCCATAGAGGAAAAAACGGCTGCCTATGACGACAAGGCAGAGTTCTTCGTGGACAAGCTGGCTCAGGGCATAGCCATGATAGCCGCCGGATTCTATCCCAAGGATGTAATTGTCCGCATGTCCGACTTCAAGAGCAACGAATATGCAAACCTGATCGGCGGACAGCTTTACGAACCGGAAGAGCATAATCCCATGATCGGCTGGAGGGGTGCATCCCGTTACTATGCACCGAATTTTGAACCAGCCTTTGCCCTGGAATGCAAGGCCTTCAAGAAGGCCAGGGATGAGATGGGCCTTTCCAATGTCAAGAGCATGATCCCCTTCTGCCGGACCGTGGAAGAGGGTAAGAAGGTAATAGACATTATGCAAAAGTACGGCCTGAAGCAGGGAGAAAATGGGCTCGAAATCTATGTCATGTGTGAAATACCCAGCAACGTGGTCCTGGCCGATGAATTTTCAAAGGTGTTTGACGGCTTTTCCATCGGCTCAAATGACCTCACCCAGCTGACCCTCGGCCTCGATCGTGACTCCGAGCTTGTCTCCCACATATATGACGAGAGAAACGAGGCAGTTAAGAGGCTTATCCGCCAGGTGATCAACACCGCAAAGGAACAAAAAAGAAAGATCGGCATTTGCGGCCAGGCACCAAGCGATTTCCCGGATTTTGCCGCCTTTCTTGTTGAATGCGGAATTGATTCCATGAGTCTCACCCCTGATACTGCAGTGAAGACAAGGCTGCTCGTGGCAGAAAAGGAAAAGGAACTGGGTATCAGTTAGTTTTAAAAAACTATATAATCAAGACTACCAGGGCGGCCATGGCATGTTTCAGGCCGCCTTTTCAGTTTCAGCTCAGGAGGTTCAGAAGTATGGAAAATTTCGAGTTTCAAAACCCCACCAGGATAATATTCGGAAGAGGGATACTGAAACGCCTCGGGCAGGAGGCAAAAAGCCTCGGGACTCGCTGTCTGCTGGTCACAGGCAGGAAAAGTGTTAAGGAGACAGGGGTGTACGACCTGGTGAAAAAAAACCTGGAAAGTGCAGCCATTGAAGTCAGGGATCTTTCAGGTGTCCAGTCAAACCCTGTGCTTTCCAAGGTTCACCAGGGAATTGGTATTGCACGAGAGGGCTCTATTCAGTTCATCGTTGCCCTGGGGGGCGGAAGCGTTATGGATACTGCAAAGGCTGTGGCAGCCGGGGTCTTGCTGGAAGGAGATGTATGGGATGTCTTTGAGGGCAGGGCAGCCATTGAAAGGGCGCTTTCCGTGGTCTGTATACCCACCCTGGCAGCTTCAGGCTCGGAGATGAACGGATTTATGGTCATCACCAATGAGGAAACCGGACACAAGCTTGCAGCAGGCTCTCCACACGTCTATCCGAAGATTTCCTTCCTGGCCCCGGAGCTCACCTTTTCTGTGCCCCGGGATTACACTGCCTACGGGGGGGTGGATGCCGTATGTCATCTCATGGAACCATATTTCAATGGTCCGGCAGGGTTTACACCAGTTCAGGATGAGCTTGCCCAAGGCCTCATGAGGGTTCTGATGAAGAGTACCGAGGCCTGCCTTGCATCCCCGGAGGATTATAACCAGAGGGCTGCCTTAATGTGGGCTGCCACATTGGCCCTGAACGGCCTCACCAGGGCTGGTGTCGGGGAGCATCCCTTCCCCGTGCATCTCATAGAACACGCCTTAAGTGCAATTTACGGCGTTGCTCATGGTGCAGGGCTTGCAGCACTTCTGAGCGGCTGGATGAAATGGAAGGCCAAATTCCACGGGCCTGAAAAGATCTGCCAGTTCGGGAGGCACTGCCTGGGAATTCAGGAAGGTTCAGACCAAGCCCTTTGCGCTGTGCAGACGGCCGACAGGTTCAGGGACTGGCTTAAATCCATAGGTTGTCCGGCCTCTCTGTCGGATCTTGGCATTGCTGAAAAGGATCACGGCCGGATTGCTGAAAACGCAAGCCGACAGGCGGGAATATGGGGTATAGAGGACCAGTACGGCAGGGATACTATTGCCCAGGTGCTTTCCTTCTGCCAATAAGGGCCACCAGGATGATGCTGATCTCATAGAGCACCAGGAGGGGGCCTGCCAGGAGGCACTGGTTCACCACGTCCGGCGTGGGTGTGAGTACCGCGGCGATTATGAATATGATAAGGAGTGCGTATTTTCTGTTTTTCCTTAGCATTTTGGCGTCCACTATGCCCACCAGGGCCATGAAGACCATGAATATGGGCAGCTCGAAGGCGGCTCCGAAACCCAGCAGCAGCTTTATGGTGAGGCTGAAATATTCGCTTACGCTTGGAAGGAGTTTCAGGTCGGCACCGGCATAGCTTGCCAGAAAGGCAAATGCCGCAGGAAATACGGCAAAATAACCAAATATTGCACCTCCTATGAAAAAAAGGCTTGAGAAGAATATGAAGGGCAGGGCCCATTTTCTTTCATGGGGATAAAGGCCCGGCGCTATGAAGGCCCATATCTCGTGAAGTATGAAGGGGCTTGCCAGAAAGAGGCCTGCTGTCAGTGCAAGCTTTAGATACGTGAAAAATGCCTCGGGATAGGAAGTAAAAATAAGGGTGGAGCCCGGAGGCAGAACCTCCTTCAGGGGCAGGGAGAGAAAGGCAAAGATGGGCTTAATAAAGGCATAGCAGATACAAAAGCCCGCGGCCACTGCTGCTGCAGACCTGATGAGCCGGGTCCTGAGTTCGGCCAGATGTTCCGTGAGACTCAGTTCGGCCTGATTTTCCCTGTTCGGCTCAGAAATCATAAAACCATCTGTCGCTGGTCATGATCTCCAGGCCGCTGTTCCTTAAAATCCCCATATTTTCAAGCCTTACTCCGCCTTCTTCAGGTACGTAAATGCCTGGTTCCACTGTAAAGACCATTCCTGTTTGCAGTTTTTTAGCAGACCTGGGAGAAAGTAGCGGTGCCTCGTGAATAGCAATGCCCACACCATGGCCCAGGGAATGTACGAAAAAATTGCCGTAGCCGGCATCTTCTATGACCTTCCTGGCAAGCCCGTCGGCCTGTTTTCCCGTCTGGCCCGGCCGGATATGCATCTGAGCAGCCTTTTGCGCGTTTCTTACCGTTTTATAGATGTCCCTGAACTTATCTGAAGGCGCTCCGCAGAAGATGGTCCTGGTCATGTCCGAACAATATCCGCCAAGGCGTGCACCCATGTCAACAATCACAGGTTCTCCTTCTTGAATGGTGCGGTCTGACGGCACGGCATGGGGAAGAGCGCTGTTAGGGCCGGATGCCACTATTGGGGGGAAGGAGGGACCGTCGGCCAAGGTGTAAAGCCCCTGCAGTATTAGAAATGCTATTTCCTTTTCGGTCCTGCCCGGGGTTATTTCAGAAACCACATTCTGGAACACCTTTTCTGCTGCCCGCTGGGAAGCTGCAATCTGGATGCATTCACTGTTGTCCTTTATGAGTCTCATCTTCTGGCAGATGTCTCCGAGTTCATGCCAGGCTGTATCAGGAGTGGCCTTCTTCAGGCTGTTAAACCTGCTGCATGAGATATAGTTCGGCTCAAAGGCACAGCTTTTAACCCGGATTTTTTGAAATATCTTTCCGAGTTCACGTGCAAGCCCCTTTTTGTAAATGGTTATTTCAAAGCTGGGAGCCTGGTTTTTTGCCTGGAGCTGGTATCTTCCATCTGTCAGGAGAAACTGCTGCCTGCGGGTTATTAAAAGGGCCCCTGCAGATTCTGTAAGGCCCAGGTCTTCTGCATCGAACCCGCTGAAATAAAAACGGTTTTGCGGGCTGGTGATAAGCGTGGCATCAAGTTTTCTGGCTGAAAGGCTTTTTCTCAGTCTCTGGATTCGTTTTTTAATCAGCTCTTTCATAAGATCCTATGTATTGATATAAGAAGACATCTGTTTTCAACTTCGTCCTCTGTTTGGGCCTTCAGCCGGAATGCATAACAAGGCTTAAGCGGCTTTCAGCATGTTGACATCCCTTGCTCTCAAGCTTCAATGCTTCAGGCTACAGGAGGACGTTTAGTGATATCAGGATTTAATGTCCTAGGAAGAGGTGAAAAATGCAAGTCAAAAATATTCCCCTTGAAGAACGGCTGATCTTTGCCCTGGACGTGGCCGAAATGGATCAGGCCAAGGAACTGGTAAGAATGCTGGAGCCGGAAACAAGGTTTTTCAAGGTGGGCCTGCAGCTTTTTTTGGCTGGGGGTTTTCCAATGGTTCAATGGATCGTGGACAGGGGGTTAAAGGTCATGCTTGATCTCAAGTTCTATGATATTCCGCAGACAGTTGAGCTTGCAGTTCGGCAGCTTCAGGGCCGGGGAATATCTTTTGCCACTGTACATGGCAACAGGTCCATTATAAAGGCTGCTGCCAGTGGAGCAGACGGCCTTGGCATACTTGCCGTAACCGTCCTGACCAGTCTTGGCCAAGAAGAAATGGAGGAATTCGGTGCCCGTCGCTCCATCGAGGAGCTTGTGATCAGCAGGGCTGTTGCTGCCCGGGATGCAGGCTGCATTGGTATAGTTTGTTCCCCGAAGGAAGCGGCTGGAGTGAGGAGGAAAGCAGGCAGCGAGCTCATCATCGTGACTCCGGGCATAAGGCCGGAGACCGGTTCCAGCCCTGACAACGATGATCAGGCGCGCTCGGCATCTCCCTTTTTCGCTGTTTTAAACGGTTCGGATTATCTGGTTGTGGGACGACCTGTCAGGGATTCAGACAATCCTGCAGGTGCTGCCAGGGCCATAAAGAAGGAGATTGCAAGGGCACTGGAAGCCGTTAATCGTTAAAGGCCACCTCCAGAACAAATTTACCCTTTTCCGTTTCGAAGGGCACTGCCAGGCAGGGGCCTGTGTGAATATGGGTGATGGAGTGGTTCTTTCCTGCAACCACGGTGGGGGTTCCGGCCTGGAGTGAAATGCCCGCTCCTTCAAGACGTCTTCTGGCATCTCCGCATATCATATTTGTCATCTCTCCCACAGCATCCTTGACTTCATCGTTGATCTCACTGACAGAGACTCCGAAAAGGTTTGTCACTACAGAACATATACAGGGCGACTCAAAGGATATGGACATCGAACCCTGGGCAGCGCCTGTTATGCCGATTATGCCCGAAACATCTCCCATGGCAGTATCATTTTTTTTAAGAAAGGGTTTCCCCGGAGCAGCTTCTATCATTGCCATGGTCTTAAGGACGTTCATGGCAGCCTCAAGAAAGGGATTAATTATTTTAGCATCCACCTCTTATTCCTTTTCATTTCGGTTCAATGAGCTGATAATGCAGAATATCTGATTGAATTTTATCCTGTTCCATCTTTTTATCGGATGCTTATTAAAAATGGTAAAAGATTTTTTTAGGAGACAGGGCTCAACAAGAAATTTAGATCCTCGTTACCGTTTCTCCCCATGGCCTTTTTGTCAATTGTATCCTTTCACGTCGAATAGATATGTTTGCTCAAACCAGGCCCTCTCAAATACCAGGTTACCCATCAAAGAATCTCGGTCCTTGGCCTGAAAAAATCTCGTTTGAACATCCATGTTTGTAGATATGAGGGCAAGCATTTATCAAAACTATCATTAATTATCCTGGTGCCGAGTTAGCTTCTGAGCTCCCGGTGACAGTTTCGGGTCAAGTTGTCAACTTAGGTGTCAGCAGTGCCCTTTTTTGTCACCATCAATAAATCCTAGACAGCTATTTCCTGAAAGTACAGTGCCTGGAGCATGCAAATTCTTCTGCACAGGCTTTGAAGGAGTTGGCATGCCACATGCAATAACTCAAAAACAAGAAGACACTTGAAACAAGGAGGTGACCAGACCCGTAAAGAATTTATTTAAAAGAGTTATTATGTCATCATTTCAAAACCAATAATAAAATCCAAGGAGGAAAATTAAAAATGATGGAAAGACTTTTACCCAAACACACCGGTTCTGAAAAAGGTTTTACCCTGGTTGAATTGCTCATCGTCGTAGCAATTATTGGAATCCTGGCTGCAGTAGCGATCCCTCAGTATGCGCAGTATAAGAAAAAATCTGCAGTGGCTGCTGCCGAAGGTATAGTGGCAGCCTGCATGAGTGAGGCAATAGCAGAGTATGCAGACACCGGAGCCACTTCTCATACCTGCAGTAACAGTTTCGGTTCGTTGACGCTGGACAGCAACGGTACTATTACAACTACTTCTGTGAGCAATAGCTCCTTCAAAGGCTTCAATATCTCGTGTACCATTACAAATGGCGAAACTGTAAGCTGTAGTGCTTCATAGGTTATGAATAAATAAACTGGAAAGGGCCGGATCTCCGGCCCTTTTTGATTAGTCATAATTTCGGAGTTCTCTGAGGGTGGCAAAATGTTTGAAAAAATAAAAAATAATAGCGGATTTACCCTCATAGAGTTGTTGATCGTAGTGGCCATCATAGGGGTGTTAGTAGCAGTAGCCATTCCTCAATTCATGCCCTATAAGCAGAAATCTGCTGTCACGGCAGCTGAATACATAGTAAAAAATTGCATAGATCAAGCCATCGCCGCCTATGCTGATATGGGGTCTACTTCTTATAGTTGCAGCAATAATTTTGGCAGCCTTACTTTGGATATTAATGGGACCATTGTAACAAATTCTGTAAGCAACAATGACTTTGAGGGCTTCAATGTCGTCTGCACCATTATTGATAATAAGAAGGTTGATTGTACAATTTCCTGAAGAATTGTCCTGAACTCATTATTTTTAAAATCCTTTTAATCGAAGCTATCGGCGCCTTCGGAAGAAATCCTTCAGAATCCCAGAACATTCATCTGCCAGTATTCCTTCCATGATTTCCAGGCGGTGGTTTAGTCCCGGAACATCATTGATATTTAAAACAGAGCCAAAGGCTCCTGATTTCGAATCCCTGGCTCCGAAGATCACGCCTCTGACCCTTGACCAGACCAGGGCCCCGGCGCACATGATACAGGGTTCAAGGGTTGCAAACAGCCAGGTGCCAGGCAGCCGGTAGTTGCCCGTCCTTTGGGCGGCCTTCCTGAGGGCCAGGATCTCGGCATGGGCTGTTGGATCATCCATGGATATCGGGCAATTGTGGGCAGAGGAGATGATCTCTCCATTATTTGAGACCAGCACGGCACCTACCGGTACTTCCCCCTTTTTATATGCCCTGAGGGCCTGCCCGAGGGCCTCTTTCATGAAATGTTCTGCATGCTTTACTTGAAATTCAGCCATTTTTCATGAGCTTGTCACTGTTCATCAAGCCGTTTTCTGAAAAGCTGAAATATTTCGAGGGCCCGCCGATGATGATGTGATCCAGCATCCTTATGCCGACCACCTCTGCTGCCTTGATGATCTGCCAGGTTATTATCCTGTCTGCCCTGGAGGGCTCGATTGAGCCTGAAGGGTGGTTGTGGGCACAGATCAGAGCGGTTGCATTTTTAATCAGGGCCTTTCTCATAACCTCTCTGGGGTATACTGCAGTGGCATTTGCTGTGCCTGAAAAGAGTTCTTCCAGGTCAATCACGCCATTTTTTGAATCCAGAAAGACAGCTATAAAAACCTCCCGATCCCTGAATGACAGGGCATGGCAGAGGTAATCTGCAATGTCCCTGGCAGAGTGGATTTGAGGACGTGACTGCAGCCTTTGCCTTAGGAACCTTCTGGCAGCTTCATGGATGAATTTTACAGCGAAAATATTATTGGGTCCCACTCCTTTTACCTGCTGCAGCTCCTGCGGGGCAGCCTCAAGGACCATGGCCAGGGAGCCAAAACGGCTGCAGAGCTCCCGTGCCGGAAGTTTGCAGTCTTTTCTCGGAGTACCCATAGAAAGGAGTACTTCTATTATTTCCTCGTCAGTAAAGGAGTCAATGCCGTATCTCAGAAACCGGTCCCTGAGGCGCTGCCTGTGACCTTCTGCCATATTATCACTGTCTTTTGTTCTTGATGCCGTATTTTTTCATCTTGTACCTCAACACCCTTTCACTTATGCCAAGAAGCTCGGCTGCCCTGGTCTGTATCCAGTCTTTTGCCCGGAGGGCCTTGAGTATTTCCTCTTTTTCCACCTGTTTCAGCCTTTCTGAAAGGTTCGAGGCTGTTTCACGGGGAACAAAGGGTATATCAGATGCCTTTATTACATTTCCTCGGCAAAGGGTAACAAGCCGTTGAATAATGTGCTCCAGCTCCCTGACGTTGCCTGGCCAGTGGTATTTCAACAGCCTGTCCATGGCCTCGCTGGAAATCCGGACTGGCTGAGTCTGGTATTTGGCCATGAAGAGGTTGACCAAGTCGGGAATATCGTCCTTCCTCTCACGAAGGGGCGGCAGGTGTATCTCAAAGACATTCAATCGAAAATAAAGGTCCTGTCTGAAAAGTCCCTGGTCCGCCATCTTTTTCAGGTCCCTGTTGGTGGCTGCTACTATCCGGACATCTACCTCCACAGGCCTCAATGCCCCTACCGCAGTTATCCTTTTTTCCTGAAGGACCCTTAGAAGTTTTGCCTGTAGGTGCTCCGGCAGTTCCCCTATCTCGTCCAGGAAAAGGGTGCCGTGCTGTGCAAATTCGAAGAGTCCCTGTTTATCCCGAGAAGCCCCTGTAAATGCCCCCTTTTTATGACCGAACAGCTCGCTTTCAAAAAGTGTCTCAGGAATGGCAGCGCAGTTGACCTCTACGAATTCAGCATCCTTTCTGGGGCTCAGCTCATGAACAAGCCTCGCCATGAGTTCCTTGCCGGTGCCTGTCTCTCCGTAAATGAGAACAGGCCAAGGGGTTGCGGCAACTCGTTTTGCCGTGGATACTGCTTCTTTCATGGGGGCACTTTTGCCAATGAAGGTCAGGGGGATCCGGCCTTCGTCCAGCTCTGTGCTGACTTCCTGGAGGTCTGTCTCTGTTTCAATCCTGTTTACTGCAGCCTCTACCTTTCCCAGCAGCAGCTCCAGATCCACGGGCTTTTCCAGAAAGTCTGCTGCACCAAGTTTCATGACCTTTACTGCAGTATCTACGGCACCATATGCTGTAATCATGATGACCTGTACAAGGGGATTGATTTTCATAAGTTCTTCCAGGACCTGATCACCGTTCATGTCCGGCATCCTGTGGTCAAGAAGAACCAGGGGGATGAACCCTTTCCTGAAAAGGTCCAGGGCACGTCGCCCGTCTTCTGCTTCCAGCACCTGAAAACCGTGTTCTTCCAGGAACTGGCCTATAATAGCCCTCTGAACCGGCTCGTCGTCTACAATTAGAATTTTCATATGGCCTTTTCCATGTTCATTCGGCCTTGCGGGGAAAGCCTGTTTCCACAATGAAGACCCCTGATTCCACCCTGGCACGTATGAACCCTTGGTGCGCTGCCATGATGCGCTGGCAGATGGCAAGCCCCAGCCCTGTACCCCTTGTCTTTAAGGTGAAATACGGTTCGAAAATCTGCTCCAAATCCTGACCGGACGGAATATCACCTGTATTGGATATTCTTACCACCTGGCAGCCTTTTTCCGCGGTCAGCTCGATCTTTATGCTTCCCCCGGAATCCTGAGCATCCATGGCGTTTGAAAGGAGGTTTTCAAAGAGCTGGAGAGCCAGGTGGGGGTCTGCCTCCACCTGGGTCTCCTCCAGGATCTGAAGATCAACACCTATGTTGTCAAACCTTTTCCTCCCTTCTATCCTGGCCAAGGCCTGTCTGATAACATCAGACATTAAAACAGGTGCGGTCTGCGGTTTCAGGGGGCGTGCATAGGAGAGAAGACCTGAAATTATGCGTTCTGTCCTGGCCAGTTCGCTCCGCATAAGTTTCAAGAGCCCTCTTTGCTTTTGACCAAGTCCTTCCCTTTCCATGAGCAACCTCTGGATTCCCATGGAAACACTGTTAAGCGGGTTTCTTATCTCATGGGCAATGGTTGCAGCCGAGCGCCCGAGACTTGCCTCATGCCGTTTTTGATAAAGCTGTTCCTCGTATTCTTTCATCTTTGAAAGATAGGCAGCCTGATGCCTGTAAAGCAGCCAGGTGACAAGCCCCCCCACGACCACCAGTACAAGGCTGAAGAAGAAAAAGAGCTTCCAGATATTGCGCTGTTTTGCCCTTAGAGATGATGCATCCATGCCAAGAATAAGCACCTGCCGGCCAAGGTCGAACTGCACCCTTACCACCGGCCCCGACGGGGTGTCGCAATAGGATACTTGATGTTTCCTGTCGCATTTATCAGGGCATCCCCATCCGTTGTTTTCAGTACAGGCAGATTCACGGTCAGTAACCCTTACGAATTTTACTCCGGCCAGATGAGATATTTGAGTAAGGGTATTATCAAGGCTTATTCTCTTCTGCAAGGCCAAGACATCTGCAGCATCTATTCCTACTATAACGCATACCTGGTCCTTCGGTTCCATCGGGGCAGTGAGGATAAACATCTTCTTTTCCTTGTTCTGTTCCAAAGATGAAGCCCTCCTGCATAGATGATCTGCCGGCCTGTCAAGCCATCCCGGCCGACTCTCTATTAAGCCGGCCTCCTGGTCATGGCCGATATCACCCTGCAAGATGGTGATGCCGGTAAGCCCCGCCTCCTTGGCAAAGGCAGCAAGCTCCTGACGCGTAAAAGGCTCAATATGCTGCAGGTATTTTATGAACTTTATCTGACTCCTGAGAAAGGACGAGATGATCTGCCGGCTTATTTTGCCTGCCTCAATGGCATTTTTTGCGTTGAGCTTGATGATTTCAGCCGCAAGCCTTGCATGGTCTCTGGCTTCATCAAGAAAGATACGGTCGAGGTACCTGGTCTGCCAGACTGCCACGGTCACCGCTACGGCAAATATCACCATGAATGCCGCAAAATTGGCCTTCCAAAGGCTCGGAAAGACCGATCCTTCAGTGGTCCCGTTGTTTTCAGCCATTATTCAAACTACCTGCCATGTCCTCTCCCGTGTCCATGTCCTCTGCCCCTGCCCTTGGATCCGGCTGCCTTTCTCAATCTTCTTTTTATTCCAGTCATGTCATATCCATGCTCACCGCAGATATGTTCCATCTTCAGGGAGTCGCCTCTGCCGCCGGTAACCCACATCCTTATGCTGGATCCAGGGCGGATTTCGTCCATGTCCCTTTGTTTTTCAAAGGAAATAGTTCTATCCTTGCCGCTTTCCATGTCGCGGATGGTCATTATCCCCTTTGAAGCATCAACACTCAGTACCCGGCCTGCCAGGAGTTCAGATCCAAGAGCCGGCACAGAACATGAAAGCTTAAGAAGAAGCAGCAAAGCGGCCAGAAGTGATGCCTGCCCCTTTAATCTGCAGGGTCTGAAAGAGGAAAGATTCATATACTGAAAATGTTTTTCATCAGAGAAGCGCACGTTTAATAATCAGCAGGCAGGCCTGCATTATCCAGTCCAGCAAAAACCACGACTCAAATCATTAATAATAGCAAGAAGGATACCATGCTCCGTCTATGCCTCAAACCTCGAACATGTTTGCAATATTTCGTCTCTAAGCACCCAGGTTCCACTTGATTTTTCGACATTATTGTCGAGGTAAGGCGGCTTTTTGTCGAGTCAGCACAATCTCTTCCAGGCTATTTTTTCTGATAACAGGCTGATTTTATTTAAACAAACTTAAATCAAGAATGTG
This sequence comes from Deltaproteobacteria bacterium, assembly GCA_027028245.1. Lineage (GTDB taxonomy): Bacteria > Desulfobacterota > Dissulfuribacteria > Dissulfuribacterales > QOAL01 > QOAL01. The sequence goes on along the minus strand of JALVJO010000057.1, from coordinate 26,413 downwards.
GCACGCTCCTTGAGTAAGAAAAGCGAAAAAGAAAAACTCAAAGGAGGAAATACAAATGAAATCACAAATTCTCAGTACACTGGCAGCAGCCGGACTATTGTTTCTTGCTGTTCCTGTCTTTGCTGCTGACTACAGCAGTTACAGCCTTCAGGAGCTTTCTCAGATGAGAGGTACCATGATGGAAAAATCCCAGGAAGAAAAAGCAGCCTTCAGAAATGCCTGGAGGGACAAGATGCAGAAGGCAACAGCAGAAGAAAGGTCTCTCTATGCTCGTGGCCGTGGAAAAGGTGGCTGTAACAGCAGCGGCAACTGCAACGGCTCAGGCAGTGGTCATGGGCACGGCTGGGGCCACAAGTAGGCGGAAATTTTTTATCGGCACCAAAAGTCATTAAAACTCAACACGTTAGGAGGAACAAAAATGAAAACCCTTAGAATCATTCTTGCACTGGGCTGCATTATGGCCCTTGGAACCAACCTTGCACTGGCAAGGGGCAACGGCGGCAGTTCTTTCAACGGCTCCAATACAATCATATCGCAACTGCCTTACGAAGAACTTAGCCAAGAGGAAAAAGACGGTCTGTTGAAGATGCGGGAAGAGGAAAAACTCGCTCGAGACGTCTATACCTACCTAAACGACATCTGGCAGGACCAGGTGTTTTCCAACATTGCCCGTTCAGAGCAGCGTCACATGGATGCAGTGGGAGCACTTATTGCAAAATACGGCCTTGCCGATCCAGTGGACGGCATGGGGCCGGGGCAGTTCAACTCCCCTGAGATGCAGGATCTATATACCAGTCTCACATCCAAGGGAACAGGCAGCGTGGAAGATGCATATTTAGTAGGCGCAACCATTGAAGATCTTGATATCAAGGATCTTGAAGAACTTATTGGAACAGCGGATAATGAGGATGTCTTGACTGTTTACCAGAATCTCGTAAAGGGATCCAGGAACCATCTCAGGGCATTCGGTTCACGGCTTGCAAACCTTGGGGTTGCCTACCAGGCCCAGTTCCTGACACAGGAAGAAGTTGATGCGATTATCAACAGCCCCTGGGAAAGAGGCCGGGTGGATAAAGACGGCAACGCAGTATCAGGGCAGGGCAATCACGGCAACAATGGACACGGTCGTGGTGCGGGCAGCATGAATGCTGGTCGAAATTTTACAGACATGGATGGAGACGGCATCTGCGACAATATGCAAGATTAAATTGATAGGAAAGAGGCCCCTCAAAAGGGGCCTTTTCAGGTAAGTCTTTGGAAAATATGGAGGATCCCATGAACAAAGATTGTGCAATATTTATAGCGGCCCTGGCAGTTATCTTCATGCTTGGATATCTGGCACGTTCCGAATGGAGCCCGGCAGTTGAGAAAAGTGCACAAACCAAAGTTCATGCCCAGGCCCGGAAGCATATCGTTGAAAAAGGGGCAAAACCCAGCCGTGCAGCCCGCAAACATCCGACACTCCGGCATAAATATCAGGCAAAACCGGCAACCCAGCCAAGGGTCTCCCACGCCGTTTACAGTACTTATCCGCCCAGGCATTCTTATACTCAGGACCTTGCTGAGTGTAAGATGCTGGCCCAGCAGGCGGCCGGCTATGTCCCAGAGGAGGCCGTCAAAGGCGGCCTGCTGGGCGGCGCCATTGGTGCAGCAGCAGGAGCTGCCATAGGGGCAGTTTTGGGACATGCAGGCAAGGGGGCTGCAATTGGTGCAGCAGCAGGCGGTATTGGAGGAGGTGCCTATAGGGGGCTTTCTTCAGATCAGAAGTATAAACAGGTATATTCTGCCTGCATGAGAAACAGGGGCTGGAATGTCTTGAACTGAATCCTATGCAGTCAGGCTGTAATCAGACATCCCGCCATTCAGGCAGCTCCTAATGGCTTTCAGCAGTTTTTCCGGGCTGAAGGGCTTCTTGATCAGCAGCACCGGGCCCGTTTGACTGATTTCAGAAAGGTCTCCCCTGGAACTGTAACCGCTGCTGAAGAGTATCCTGGCCCCAGGGTCTGTTTCCAGTATCTTTTTTGATGCCTCTATGCCGTCCATCTCAGGCATTACCACATCCATCAGGACCAGTTTTATCTCAGGGAAGAGGGATTTGTAGATGGAGACCGCTTCCCTGCCGTTTTTTGCCATTATTGTCCTGTAGCCATGGGGTCTGAGGATCTCACATGCAAGATCCCTGATAAGCTCCTCGTCATCAACCACAAGGATGGTGCCGCTTCCGGCAAGGCTTGCCGTGGATTCAATATTTCCAGCTTTGATAACGCCGGTCTTTCCCACCCTGAAATAAAGCTCAAAGGTAGTTCCCCGGCCTGGTACTGTATTGACATCAATAGTCCCGCCCAGGCTTTCCAAAATGCCGTACACCATCGCAAGGCCCAGGCCGGATCCCTTGCCAACCTCCTTGGTGGTAAAAAACGGATCAAAAATCCTGTCTATGATGTCGTCAGCAATTCCCATACCCGTATCGGAAACCTCTAATTTTATGAATTCGGCCTCCTTGGAACGATTTCTCAGGGAAGCAGGCAGCATCTCCTTTCTGCATAGGGATGTGGATATCCGGATTTTACCGCCATCGGGCATGGCGTCCCTGGCGTTTATGCACAGATTCAGAATGATCTGCTGCAGCTGGGACGGATCACACAGAACATCAGGCAGGTTCCTTTCCAGCTTGAATGCCAGACCGATATTCTTGGGAAATGAACTCTTGAGTAGAGCCAGTGACTCTTCGATAACATCGTTGATATTGCTGACAGCGTTTTCCTGGGGGGTGGTCTCCCTGCTGAAAACCAGCATCTTCTTTACGAGTGCAGCCGCCCTGAGGCTGGAACTTTCAATAATCTCCACAAAGCGGGCCAGGTCCGGCCTGTCTATCACCTTTTCCTTTAAAAGAGAGGTGAAGCCCAGGATGCCCGTAAGAATGTTGTTGAAATCATGGGCAATACCTCCTGCCATAGTTCCGATGGATTCCATTTTCTGGGCCTGGAGCAGCTTCCTTTCCAGTTCCTTCTGGCTGGACAGGTCAGTTACAACAGCCAGGCATCCGAGCATGCTGCCGTCATTAGGATCCTGAATGGGCACACTGCTCATCAAAACGGGGATTTCTTTTTCATCCCTTGAATGAAGGAGTATTTCTTCCTTTGCCTGGAGCCCGGAATAGTTGGCCATGAGAAGCGAAAGCAGTCTCCTTTTTTCATCCCTGTCAGGAACGAAATCATAAATTCTGGATCCTGTCAGCTCCTCTTGGCCTACCAGCCTGTTCATCTTCATGTTGGAGAAAATGACAGTCCCCTCCTCGTTCATTATCATGATGCCTTCATTGATATTTTCAACAATCTGTCTATGTTTCTTTTCAGAGGTTTCAATCTTTTTGTACAGGTTGGCATTTTCGATGGCCATGGCGATGTGATTGGCAAAGCTTGTAAGAAAATTCCTGTCGATCTCCTTGATGAAGTTCTTGTCAGATGCATTATCTCCGACCATGATTCCCACCACCTGCCCCCTTACCGCCATGGGTACTATTACAAAGGCCTTTGGCTGAAATGCCACCAGAAGGGGATTTTTCCTGTTGAGGGAAAGCGAGCTCGCATCTTCCACAAGTATTGGTTTCTGAGCTTGGGCAGCCCTTGCTATAATATTGTTTTTCTTGTCAATGGAGATGTGATAGCCCTTGAGTCGCTTCAGTGTTTCCTTGTCAACGCCGGCAGCATGAATGAGGCTGAGCTTGCGGCTTTCCTGATCCACCAGGAAGACGCCTGCCCTTTCAAGCTTTGCAATGTCCATCATGCGTGTAAGAACCTGGTCAAGGAGTTCATTGAGGTCCAGAGTGGAAAGTATGGCCGTGCTGGTTTCATATAATGCAGAAAGCTGTGAAATCTTGCTGTGAAGGTCCTTGTTGAGGGCGTAGATCTTTTGGTATTTTTCCTCCAGCAGCATCTTGTCCTTTTCCAGTTCTCTGACAGATTCTCTTGCTATCTTCCACGGCGCAATGATCTGGAAAAATTTGTTCCTGAATCTTGATTGGGGCTGCCATGAAATGTGATATTCGCAATATGCTGCTCCCTGGAAAAAGCACTTTGGCTCTTCGACCCTGCAGGAAGCTCCGCCCCAGACCGAGGGTATGGCAGAATAGATTCCCTTGTTAAAAAGGCAGAAGTCCCGGCTCAGTTCGATATCTGTGGTCCAGTGCAGCTGGACCACAGCATCTTTGCGGCCCAGGTCTACCAGGGAAACGGTCTTGGTGCGGTTGAATTTGTCATTTATTCTCTGGGCATAATTCAGGATGTTCTTTGGGCTTCCAAGGGCATAAATCAGGATTTTTTGTACATAGCCGAACCTTTTTTTCATTAGGGAATGATATCCTATGTTGTAGGCAATATTTTCATCCCCAAAGATTTTTTTAGCATTTTTATAGAGTATCATCATTACTTTTGATGATACCCAGTTGTTGGGATCAGATAGAAAAGACTCCTTGTCGGCTATGCCATACAGCTCTTCATCTAAGCCGTTGAACAGCAATTCCGTCTTATCGGGTGCCATTTCTTTGACATATTGGATAATTGCCAAGCTGTTCAAACAGCTATTATGTTTTTCCATTTCCTATTTTATTGAATAATTTTTGGGAAAATAGATATTTTACCCTTCAAAAAAAGTCCTTTTTTATATATTACATAAACTATATTTATCGGAAAGTAATGGCCCCAACTTTAATTTTTGCTTCTAGCAATATTTGGCATTCATCCTGCTGTATCTATTTTCAGAATTGTTCCCAAGACGGGATACGGCTCGGCATTAAACGCTCCGTCTATCCAAAAGGTTCTGAAGGAGGAAGCCATGAATCGCTTTAGACTGTTACACAACATGGGGATAAGCCAATTTTTTCAGCTCCAGTTTAATGTTTATCTCGCTAGAAACTTACCCCTCTCTGTTCTAAGGGCCTATTTGTATCTCTGGGGCCTGCTTTACATGTTAATCAAAATCCAAATGTGCGCCAATATAGCCGTATGTCTTGCCATAATGAAAAAAGGCAGAAATATTCCCATGTCGCTGCTGTTTAATCTGGCCAAGGCAATAGGAGGTATATTTGAGCATTATCTGGAAAAGATGGTCATGGCTCATCGTCCCCTGGAAGAGACTTCAAGGTATCTGCAAGAAAGACTTTCCATAACCAATCGGCACATGCTCGATGTTCTTGCGCGTCAGGGGAAAGGTGCCATACTTGTCACCGGTCATTTCGGAGCGGTGGAATATCTGCCCCTGGCCTTGGCCATGAACGGTTACAAGATATCCATGATATGCCGCTTCAAGACCAGCCAATTAAAACAGGCCCTGACGGAAAAGGCAGAAAGATTCGGAGTACAGCTTATTGATGCCGATGAGCCAAGGGTTGCATTCAGGGCAATAAGGGCAATTAAGGAGGGACGATTTCTCATAACTGAATGTGATGAATTCTCGGAGTGGCGTTTTCATAAGAACCAGAAAGTGGATGTCTTCGGACGCATCATGCCCAGGGACAGGACCTTGGATTTCTTTTTTAAAAAGGCAAGGGTGCCTGCATTTTTAACCCTGGTTCAAAGAGACGGCGACCGTTTCAGGCTGTCGGTTGATTTCCTGGCTGACGGCAGGGAAAGTACATCGGTATCAGCTAGTGCGTGGTCAAAACTTGAAGAATATATTTCCAAATATCCATTTCAGTGGTATCAGATAAAGGGAGCATCTAAATTTATCCTGGAGCACAGTATTGAGCCAGACACAGCTGATCATAGAGTGGATAAGGATATACCGGGTACAGATTCCGTTTTCAGTCCAAGTTATTCATAGTCTTGCAGAAAGAAACAAGAGTCATGGGTTCATAGTAGAAATAGCGGACCAAGAAGGGCTAAAGGGATACGGCGAGGGAACCCCCAGGGATTATGTCACCGGAGAGACTGGTGGGGAGTCAGAACGGGCCGCTGCCCGGCTTGCAGAGGAGCTGACAGGGCTAAATATCAAGGGCCGCCGGGAGCTTTTTTCCATACTGGAAGAGGCTGGAGGCAGCCCTGAGGCCAGCCGGTATCCGTCAGCGCTGTGCGCCCTGGAAACGGCTCTGCTCGACCTTTTCGCCAGAAAGGCCCTTGTTCCCATCTGGCGGCTGTTTTCCGAAGAACCTTCTGTGGCCGGTATTTCCTATTCTTCTGTGCTTCCCCTTCTTGGCCGGGATCAACTGGCAAGTTTCCTGAAACTTACAAAAAAATACGCCATAAGGCAGATAAAGGCCAAGGTTTCTGATAAAAAACAGGCAGAAAGCCTGGCCAGGCAGATATCATCAATCATGGGTCCTGAGATAGATTTGAGACTCGATGCCAATGGGGCATTTGGATGGAATGATGCGGTAGAGATCGTAGATGTCATGAAGAAGGAAGGGCTTGAAATATCTGCCTTTGAGCAGCCTGTTCCAAAGGAGGATTTGGCAGGGCTTAAGAAGGTTGAACGTCACTCGGGCGTTCCGGTAATAGCTGATGAATCCGCATGCACCATTGAAGACATGTCTGCTATTATTTCCCAGGAAGCTTGTTCCGGTCTAAGTATCCGCCTTTCAAAGTGCGGCGGTCTATTGAATTGCATAAAGGCCGTGGACATGGCCCGGCAAAAAGGCCTTTTCTGCCAGCTGGGATGCCACGTTGGCGAAACATCCATTTTGGCAGCAGCAGGAAGGCATCTTGCAGCAGTCTGCGGACCTTTCAGGTTCTCAGAGGGAAGCTATTCCTCATTCCTCCTTGAAACAGACATAACGGAAGATCCCTGCATATTCTCTGCCGGTGGCTATGCAGCCGTCCCCACGGGCCCAGGCCTCGGAATCGACATTTCCTCTTCAAGACTCGAGGTCTGTTCAGAAAGAATTTTCCAAACGGACTGAAACCAGTTTAATTGCCGGTTTTAAACAGCAAACCATGGGCCGATCACCTGCTGTACTGCCATGACTGTTCTCCTTGCTCCCATAATGCAGCTTGTCTGCGGGCTTCTGCTCCTGATAGTTGGTGCTGAATTTCTTACCGGCATCTCTGTAAAACTGGCCAAGGCACTGGGCATTAAACCAGTAGTAATCGGTCTTACCATTATAGCCTTTGGCACTTCGGCTCCTGAACTCTTTGTGGCACTGATTGCGGCCTTTGAAGGTCGGTCTGACATCGCTGTGGGCAACGTGGTGGGCAGCAATATTGCCAATATCGGTCTCATTCTGGGCATAGGGGCACTGGTTAGTCCTTTTGCCATTCCCAGGAGAATCATTCGGATAGAGCTTCCCTTTCTGGCTGTTTCTATCCTTGGTCTTACAATAGCAGCATTTCTGGGTGAGATAGGCCGCTTTACGGCCGCGGCTTTTTTCGGTTTGTTCATGTGTTATCTGTATGTCCTCTGGCATTACAAAACCGGGCTCCTTGCCCAGAACGAACCAGGATCCGGCCTCCAGAAGGCCGAAGAAAATCCCTGGTATTTTGTCAGGAGTTGTGGAATAGTGGTCAGCATGGTCTGCCTGGTTGCCGGCTCAAAGCTCCTGATTCAGGGCTCTGTTGAGATTGCCCGTTTCTTTAACTGTCCAGAGCTCATAATCGGTCTCACCCTTACGGCCATCGGCACCTCGCTGCCGGAACTTGCAAGCACCCTATCTGCTGCCAGGAGAAAACAGGGGGGGCTCATAATAGGAAACGTGCTTGGAAGCAATTTTGCCAATACCTGTGCCGTGCTCGGAACAACTGGGCTTATCCACCCCATACGAATAAATCCCCAGATATTGCTGCGGGATCTACCGGTAATGGCAGCCCTCAGCCTGGCACTTTTGCCCATCAGCAGGAAAAAATTCATTAGAAGAAAGGAAGGGTTGTTGCTGGCTGCGGCATATTTTACTTATATCTTGTTACTTTATTTGAAAAATTAACAATTTTCCCTTATAACGTATCAGTTATAAGACTGGACATTTTCCCTGGCGGTCTTTTAAAAATAAAATCCGGGATAAATAGGTTTAGTTTCACTGATTTTTAAGGGAAACCGGGAGAGCTCGTAAGATCAATCATTCATGTTGTTCAACATAAAGGAAGAAGCCGATAAGGCTTTCAGAAACACACCAAAACCGGGAGGGAAAAATGCTTGAAAATTCGGCCAGATGTACAATCCTGATCATGCTTTTGGGTTTGCTTTTTTTCTCGTCACAGGCATATTCTGCAGGCTTTCAGCTTTTCAGCGAGCTTTCTGCCCGTGGTACTGCAATGGGCGGAGCACTTACGGCCAGGGACGATATAGCGGAAACTGCCTGGTTCAATCCGGCTGCAGTCAGTATGCTGGACGGCTTAAAATTCACTACTGGATCTGCCTTTGTCATTCCCCAGATGAAACTGGAACAGGACGGTTCAGAAGATGGTATGAAGGACAAGGTCTATCCGGTTCCCCACGTGTATGCAGCTCTTCCGGTTGCAGACAAGTTTGGTGTATCCATGGCTGTAAATGTGCCTTATGGTCTGACCACCGAGTGGGATAATGACTGGCCCGGCAAATATTATGCTGTTTACACAGAGCTCAGGTGCCTTTTTCTTTCACCTGCCCTTTCCTTTAAGCCCTACGACTGGTTAGCCATGGGAGTGGGGCCCAATTTTGTCTACGCAACTGCCGATATGAGAAGGGCGGTGACCCCCAATGTCCCTGGTCTTAAAACCAACATGAAGGGAAGCGACTGGGCCTACGGCTATACCCTCTCTATGCTGCTCAAGCCCTTCAAGGACTGGAACATTGGGATTACATATCATTCTCAGATAGACATAGATTTTGAAGGAACGGCAAAATACAGCATGAATCTGCCCCCGTTTCCTCAGTCAAGGATGTGGCTTGATGTGACACTGCCGCGGACAGTAACCGTGGGCATATCCACAACCGCCCTAAAGAACTGGAATTTTACTGCAGACTTCGTATGGACTGATTGGTCGTCCTACGATTCACTTGATTTCCAATATGAAAAGGCGCCGGGAGTCGGCAAGCCCGGCGTGGTCAGCGTACCAAGAAACTGGGAGGATGCCTGGGCGTTCAGGTTCGGGGCGGAATACACCCTTAATGATCAGTGGCAACTCAGGGGAGGGTTTGTATACGACCAGTCTCCCATTGAAAATGAATGGAGAGAACCAACGCTGCCCACCAATGACCGATGGGCATTTTCCGTGGGCACTGGTTGGAATTACAAGCAGTTCGGCGTGGACGCGGCCTATTGTTATGTGCTCGTGGAAAACGGCGGCACCTCCCCGCTCACTCCAGGGCTGGATGGCACATATAAGGGCCAGGCCCACGTGATCAATCTATCCCTTAGATGGAGCTACTAAGTTACGTAAAAGAAAAGGGCCTTCCAATGACCATTCCTGAGGTCATTGAAAGGTCCGCTTCCCTTTTTTCAGAAAGACCTGCCCTTACTGCCAGGGAAAAGACCGGAGACCGCGTTCTGGATTACGAGGGCCTGAAGCGCGCAGTGGATAGGCTTGCCTCAGGTCTTGCCGGCATGGGTATTAAGAAAGGGGACCGGATTGCTCTGCTCGGCCCGAATTCTCCCGAATGGGCAAAGGCATATCTTGCGACTTTAAGATGCGGGGCAGTAAATGTCCCGCTGGATTCATTGCTCAGTAAAAACGAGCTCAGCCAGCTGCTGGCAAAGGCAAAGGTAAAGATGGCCTTTGTGGCACCCAGATTCCTGGATTTAATCATGGATTCACCGGAATCTTATCCTGAGCTCAAGAAGGTGGTCTGTCTTTGTCTGGATGACGACAACCTTCCCAAGGGGGTGCTTTCTTTCCAGGGGCTTTTAAGGGCAGGATCAGACCGGCCTGCAGACTTCCCCCGGGTCGTTCCCCATGACCTGGCATCCATAATCTTCACCTCCGGCACCACTGGCACTCCCAAGGGGGTGATGCTCACTCATTGGAATATAGTATCAGACTGCATTGGTTGCTGGCTGGCCTTTGACATAGGCAGGGAGCGTTTTTTGTCCGTGCTTCCCATGCACCATACCTTTGAATGCACGGCAGGTTTTATGCTGCCGCTTTTTTCCGGCTGCTCGATAACCTTTGCCAGGAGCCTCAAATCAAAATCCATTATAGAAGACTTGAAGGCCTGCAGGGGTACTGTAATGCTTGGTGTTCCGCTCCTGTACCAGAAGATGATGGAAGGCATCATGCGGGCCGTAGACAGGGCCCCGGCCCCAAGGAAACTGGTATTCAAGGGTCTGTGGAACATGGTGCTGGCAGGTGAAAAGCTGGGCAGTTCCCACCTGGGAAAGTCCCTTTTCAAAGGCTTTAGAAAGAAAGCAGGCCTTGACACCATAAGATATTTCGTGGCAGGGGGTGCGCCCCTTCCTCCCTACATCCCGAAATTTTTCAGGCGGCTGGGTCTTGATGTTCTCCAGGGCTACGGCCTTACAGAGGCAAGCCCGGTACTAACCATCAACCCGCCGGAGGCCCCTAAGGACGAAAGTGCAGGCAAGCCACTTCCGGGAGTAGAGGTCAAGGTGGTGGAGCCTGACAGAGACGGCATAGGGGAGCTGGCCTTTCGCGGGCCCATGATTATGAAGGGGTATCTGGAAAACCCCGAGGCCACAAAAGAGGCCATAGACAGGGAGGGATGGCTGCTGACTGGAGACCTGGGATTTGTAGATGAGCAGGGCTATGTATTTGTATGCGGCCGGGGGAAAAACCTGATAGTAACAGCTGCAGGCAAGAACGTTTATCCCGAGGAGATCGAAAATGAACTCAACAGGAGCAGCCTTATCCTGGAATCAATGGTTTATGGAAGGGTTTCGGATTCTGCCAAGGGAGAAGAGGTCTGTGCGGTTATAGTCCCGGACCATGAATTTCTGGCAGCCAGGTTTCCGGGAAAGCAGATAGAGGACAAGAGACTCTTGGATCTTATCGCCATGGAGGTAAAAAAGACAAACCAGTCTCTGGCATCATATAAGCGTATCAAATCCTTTGAAATAATAAACGAAGAGCTACCCAAGACATCTACCAAGAAGATTAAAAGACACCTCTTTAAATTTTCTGCAAGGTAAATTGAAACAAAATCCGCTTCTGGCAAATCTCAATACCCTGCAGGAACAAGCGGTGCAGGGCCTGGACAGCAATGTGCTGGTGGATGCAGGCCCTGGCACAGGAAAGACCAGGGTGCTGACTGCAAGAATTGCCTGGCTTTTGGAAAGAGGCTGCAGGCCGCAGGGTATCCTCGCCATTACCTTTACCAACAAGGCGGCAGCAGAGATGTCCGAGCGGGTCAGAAGCGCCGGGCTCTCCCCTGATGTTTATATCACCACCTTCCATTCCTGGGCATTCAAGTTTATTTCAGAAAGACTTCCCCAGGAGAAGGAACCGGTTGTGATAAGCGAATACGACCAGAAGAAGATAATTGCTCAGCTGCTCAGCTCCATGGATATCCAGTATAATGCTGCAGACCTGCTGGAAAGGATCCTGTTTCTTAAGCAGTCATATCCGCCGCGGCTCCAGGAAGAGCCCCGAGAAATCCGGGCAGCATTTGATGCCTATCAGGGCTACCTGCATGCCCATGGCCTTTTTGACTACGATGAACTGATAATCACAGCTGTTTCACTCCTGGAAAAGGCTCGGGATACAGATCCCCTGTTTCAACCCTGCGATCATCTCCTGGTAGATGAATTTCAGGATGTAAGTCCTGCCCAGTACCGTATGTGCCGGTTGCTGGCAGGCAGGAACTGCAGGGTGATGGCAATTGGAGACCCGCATCAGTCCATTTATGGTTTTCGCGGTTCAAGTCCTGAATTCATGGATGACTTCCAGAAGGATTTTTCTCCGTGCAAACGGATACGCCTGACCACTGCCTATAGGTGTCCCGAGAAGTTCCTTAAAGCTGCAGTATGCGTTCTAGGCACAAAAGACCGTATAGATTTCCGCTCTGCCAGAACACGCCAGGCACCATTGGTCTTCAGACAATTCAAGGATCCGCGCACAGAAGCAGTATGGATAGCCAAGAAGATTGATAATATCTCGGGCGGAATAAGCTTTGAAAGCTTTAACCAGGGGACTGCATCTGGACAGCAGTTCAGAAGCCTGTCACATGTTGCCGTACTTTTCAGGATCAACCTGCTGGGGGATTTTATTGCAGCTGAACTCGAAAGGGCAGGTATCCCCTTTCAGCGCACCAAAAACCCAAGCCCCATGTCTGAAGAAAAGTTGAACACCTTATGGCACATGCTGGAGTTTCTGGCAGGCCGAAACAGCCAGTACCACCTTTCAATGGTAAGCCCTGAGCAGAGAAACAGCCTGCAAAGGCTTTCCATGGGCAGCCTTCAGGAATTTTCCACCATGCCGGCCGAAGCTTTCCTGGAAAATCTTGCCGCAGTTTCAGGGGTGAGTTTTACGCCTAATGAAAAAACCGTGTTGTCCAGGGCGGTTGAAGCTCACCGCACCGGGCGCTTTCTGCCCCTTGCCATGAAGATGGAACAGGACTGCCTGGATTTTCGAGTGGAAGCCGTCTCGCTCATGTCCATCCATGCGGCAAAGGGCCTGGAATTTCCCATAGTATTTGTGGCAGGGTGCGAAAAGGATATCCTGCCCTGGAAAACGGCAGATGTTTCAGAGGAGCGGAGACTGTTTTATGTTGGGCTGACCAGGGCCTCTGAACAGGTATTTCTGACAGCAGCAAGGAGCAGAAATTTCTGGGGCAGAACCAGGAAGATGCAGATTTCTCCCTTCATTGAAGAAATAAGGCCTCTTCTTACCAGGGAAAATGCCGATCCCTCCAGGAAGAGAAGGAAGAGACCTGCCCAGAAAAAACTTTTCTGAACATTTCTGCTTTCCCCCCTTTTGGTAATTTAAAAGTTTTTTTATAAAGGAGGCAGGGAACTGTAGCTTTTGTTTCAGGCAGAACCAATTTTTTTATCCGGAGAACAAAATAATGGCAAAGATAACACTTGGCGAAGTGGAACACGTAGCGCACCTTGCGCGCCTGAACTTCAACCAGGAGGAAACAGAGGCATTTACCAGGCAGCTGAATGACATTTTGGAATTTGTCGATAAGCTTGATGCCCTGGATACCTCGGACATAGAGCCGACCACACGGGCAATCGAGCTCCTTAACGTATTCCGGGATGATGAAGTCAGGGAATCCCTTCCCGTGGAAGAGGCAACAGGAAATGCTCCTGTTTCAGAAAAAGGGGCCTTTGTTGTGCCTCGAATCATATAACCTGAAACCTGCATTCTGAAGATCTGACAATTGCAGGGTTTGGGTATAAAAAATTCATTTCCCGCCAGGGATATAAGAGCAGGGTTAAAACATATGAGTGAAATTATTGACTTGACGCTTTCAGAGCTGAGAAAAATCCTGGACAGGAAAGAGCTGTCCTCAAAGGAGGTCACCAGGGCCTATCTTGATCGTATTCAAGAGACAGATGGCAAGATACGCTCTTACATCACCGTGACTGAAAAAGATGCTCTCGCTCAGGCAGAAAGGGCAGACAAGCGTATATCCAGGGGCGAGACCTCGGCTCTGACCGGGATACCCCTGGGCATAAAGGATGTAATATGCACCAGGGGCATCAAAACCACCTGCGGGTCCAGGATGCTTGAAAATTTCAGGCCGCCCTTCAACGCCCATGTCATGGAAAGGCTCCTGTCCCAGGATGCTGTCATGCTCGGCAAGCTCAATATGGACGAGTTTGCCATGGGGTCGTCCACGGAAAATTCTGCCTTTTTTCAAACCAGAAATCCCTGGGACCTCGAACGGATCCCCGGCGGTTCCAGTGGAGGAAGTGCTGCGTCCGTGGGTGCCAGGCTGTGTTGTGCATCCCTCGGATCTGACACCGGAGGCTCCATTCGGCAGCCAGCTTCGCACTGCGGGGTTGTTGGCATGAAGCCTACCTACGGCCGTGTGTCAAGGTTCGGGCTCGTTGCCTTTGCATCTTCCCTGGATCAAATTGGTCCGCTGGCAAGATCGGTAAAGGACTGCGCCGTCTTGCTGGAAGCCATATCAGGCCATGACTCCAGGGATTCCACGTGCCTGCCTGCTTCTGTGCCGGCCTATTCGGAAGCGTGTATTGAGGGCCTGCAGGATTTTACCATAGGTGTTCCTGAAGAATATTTCGTGGAAGGTCTGGACCCGGAAGTGGAAAAGGCAGTGAGATCGGGCATTGAAGCCCTGGAGAGCATGGGTGCCCGCATAGAAAGAATAAGCCTGCCCCATACCGAATATGCCGTTGCCGTCTACTACATTATTGCCACGGCAGAGGCCTCGTCAAACCTGTCCAGATACGACGGGGTGAAATACGGTTTCAGGGCCAAGGAATATTCAAACCTCATGGAGATGTATAAAAATACACGTGCCCAGGGCTTTGGCCCCGAGGTTAAGCGCAGGATAATGCTCGGCACATATTGCCTTTCTGCAGGATATTACGATGCATTCTATAAAAAGGCTTCCCAGGTCAGGACACTTATCATCCAGGACTTCAAGAAGGCCTTTGAAAAATGCGATGCAGTGGCAGCCCCGGTCGCCCCTACTACTGCCTTCAGGCTGGGAGAAAAGGTGGACGACCCTGTGCAGATGTATCTTTCGGATATCTTTACGATACCTGTAAACCTGGCAGGAATTCCGGGTATATCCGTGCCCTGTGGCTTTGACTCAAAGGGGCTTCCCGTGGGTCTACAGATTATGGCAGGTCATCTTCAGGAGGAAAAGCTCTTCAGGGCTGCTTTTAGTTTGGAAACGGCCCTTAATTTGCAAATACAATGGCCGGAACTCTGATATAAGGAGGCAGGCTGAACTTGCAGAGAATTCCATTGAAACTTGCGCAGCCCGGCATGGTACTGGCAAAGGAAGCTGTTACTTCGGAGGGCCAGGTGCTTTGCGGGGCCGGCACCACGCTGTCCCAGGAAATCCTTGCAAGGCTTGCAAAACAGGAGGTCCTTACCCTGACAGTGGAAGGGCATCCTGTCAGCATGCCCGGGGAGAAGACCCTGCCGGAGAAACTCAAGGAGCTTGATCTCAGGTTTTCAAAGGTAAAGGACGACCCTGTTCTGCGGGCACTGAAAACCCTCATTGCTGAATTCTGGATTATCCAGGAAAAGGGAGAAGACTTCCTGAAAAATCTCAAAAAGGGCAAGGCCGGCTGAGGAGCATACCGCATGAAAAGGGAAGAAATCCGGCAGAGGCTTAAGGAGGTTCAATCCCTTCCCACCCTGCCACCCATAGTCTCGAAGCTGAACCAGATGGTGTCAGATGAGGATGTAACTGCCGTAAAGCTGGGCAGGATCATCGAAAAGGACCAGGTCCTGACAAGCAAGCTTCTCAAGATGGTCAACTCCTCCTTTTTCGGGTTTCCTCAGCGTATCAGTACGGTTTCCAATGCAATAGTGCTTCTTGGATTCAATGTAATAAAGACCCTCATTGTCACTTCATCGATATTCGAGGTGATGCAGGCCTCTGACATCGGTCTTTTTGAACATTCTCTTGGTTGTGCCACTGCTGCCGGGCTGGTGGCCAAGAAACTGGGGATAAAAAATCCGGAAGAAGTTTCCACCGCAGGCCTGATACACGATCTGGGAAAGATCGTCCTGAGGGCGGAAATGCCCCAGGAATACGAACTCGTGGTAGAAACCGCTGCCAAGCGGCAGCAGTACATGAGAGAGGTTGAACAGGAGGCCCTGGGTATAGGACATGGAGAAATAGGCGGAATCCTTGCAAGGCAGTGGAATCTGCCGGAGCGGCTGGTCTATCCCATAGAATATCATCACAGGCCCGAGGCCTCGCCTGATTATGCAGATGTGTCCGCCATAATACATTTTTCCGATATAGTTATCAGGGCACTGGGATTCGGCTTTGGAGGCGATAAGTGGGTGCCTCCGCTGGACCATCAGGCCTGGAGCAGGATTAAACTTGGCAAGACCCAGATGCGCCAGCTTCTGGAGGAACTGGATGAAAAACTGATGGAACTCCAGGATTTTACCCTGGACATCCAGCAGGATAAAAAGGAGTCTGCCTGATATACCATGGCCCGTATTGCGTTAGTTACTCCGGATCACTTCAAAAGGGCCGATGAAAGGCTTTGCCTGGAGGCCCGGGGACATACCGTGGTTGCAAATGCCGATGTGGCCCGTTCCCTGGAGGGCATCCTTGCCGATCCTCCGGATCTTCTCATTATTCAGAAGGGGCTACACAGGCACATGGACCAGGAGGTTATCCTGGCCCTTAAGAACAACCTCCAGCTGGCCCTGCTGCCGATCCTTCTCATGGTGTCGGAAAGGGATCTTGCAGTGGGTCTTGACTGGGCAAGCTACCCGGTGGATGATCTCATATCCGAGCAGGCTTCCATAGAGGAAATCATTACGAGGATAGATCTTGCCCTGTCCAGGGCCAGAAGGGTTGCCGACAACAATCCCCTTACGAAGCTTCCCGGCAATTCTTCCATACTAAAGACCATCCAGTCCATGCTGGAACAGGCCGAGCCCAGGGCAGTGGCATATGTGGATATTGACAATTTCAAGCCCTACAATGACAAGTACGGTTTTTCAAGGGGAGATGAAGTCATCCGCATGGTATCCCGCATACTGGTAAACGTGATCCAGGAACATGCGGGAGCAGGCGGTTTTATCGGCCATATCGGAGGGGATGATTTTGTCTTCATGGTACCCCTGGAAAAAACAGAAACCGTTTGCCGGGAAGTGCTGACAAATTTTACCGCCCTCATTCCGCTCTTCCTGGATGAAGAGGATATTGAAGCCGGATGCTTTGTATCAAAGGACAGGCAGGGAAATGTCCGCTCATTCCCCCTTACCAGCCTGTCCATTGCAGTTGTCCCCTGTGTCCCCGGCCATTACAGTCACTATGGTGAGGTGGCATCCACTGCCGCTGCCCTTAAGAAGAAGGTCAAGGCCCTGGAAGGAAGCAACTTTCTAATAGACCGAAGAAGACCTGCCGGTGATTGATTCACAGCCGGTATCCTGCCTTGAAGTGCCTGCTTGTTAACCCCTGGATAGCTGACTTTGCAGCCTATAATTTCTGGGTGCGTCCCCTGGGGCTTTACAGGCTGGCAGAATGGCTGAATGCCAGGGGCGTGGATTTAAGTATCATAGACTGCCTGTCTCCCTTCAGGGCTCCAGGGAAATTCAGGAGACAGGTCGTACCTCCTCCCATGAAATCATGTCTTGAAATGGACAGGAATTTTGCACGCTATGGTATTACGAGGCAGGAATTCAGGGAAAGGCTGAAGCGGACAGGGGCCTTTGACTGCGTATTTATAACCTCGGTCATGTCATACTGGTATCCCGGGATCCAGTGGGTTGTCGAAGAGATAAAAAGTACATTTCCCGCTGTCCCTATAATACTTGGCGGCATATACGCAACCTTGTGGCCTGAACATGCCAAATCGGCATGCGGGGCCGATCTTGTGTGCCAGGGGCCGCTCAAGACTTGTGCCGAAAAGATAGCGACTTTCCTGGGTCTTCCAAGGCAGGCCCTGCAGCCGGAAAGGCCGTGGTATCTTCTAGGTGGGATTGTTGACACTGTGGATTACTGGGCCGTACGAACAGCCCAAGGCTGTCCATTTTCCTGTTCTTACTGTGCATCCCGCATTGTTTCCGGCCCCTTTGCCACAAGATCCCCTGGTGAGGTCATCCGGGAAATCGTATTTCTCTATTCCAGGGGAATAAGACAAATCGCCTTTTATGACGACGCACTCCTTGTGGATTTTGAAAA
This sequence comes from Deltaproteobacteria bacterium, assembly GCA_027028245.1. GTDB lineage: Bacteria > Desulfobacterota > Dissulfuribacteria > Dissulfuribacterales > QOAL01 > QOAL01. The sequence continues at coordinate 8,695 of JALVJO010000057.1, read as the reverse complement.
CCGCCTGGCCAGGATCCTGAAAGGCCTGGCCCAAAAGGGCATTTCCTTGACATTTCATACCCCCAACGGGCTTCATGCCAGGCTGGTATCAAAGGAAACGGCCCAATTGCTAGCCAGATCCGGCTTTAAAAGCATCCGCCTGAGCCTTGAAACCACCAACCCGGAAAGGCAGGCTGCCACCGGGGGCAAGGTGAGCAGCAAGGACCTGGAAAAGGCGGTGAAAAACCTGCTGGAGGCAGGAATGCCCGCCCCTGACATTGGCGTATATCTCCTCGTTGGTCTTCCGGGGCAGGAGCTTGAGGAAATAGAAGAGGGAATAAACTACGTGAAGTCCCTGGGTGTAAGACCCTATCTTGCAGAATTTTCTCCCATACCAGGAACATCAGAGTGGAAGCGCCTTGAAAGAAACGGCGTTGTTTCCATGGACATGGACCCCATCCTTACAAACAATAGCCTGTTTTTCAGGCTCTTTTCCGGCTATGATATGAATAGGTTCAAAAGACTGAAGAAACTTGCCGCCTCTTTGGATTAGTATCCTGCCCACTGCCTTGACTTGTCAGGATTCCATGATTTCTCCTACAAGATCGTAGGTGTGGCTTTCTGTTATCCTGACCCGGGCAATCTGTCCCGGCGAGGCCGTGCCCTTGTTGATGTAGATGAGACCGTCTATTTCAGGTGCCTGAAACCTTGATCTTCCGCACAGGAGAAGCTCTGTTTCCTGGCAGGGACCATCAACCATGACCTCAAGGATACGGTCCCTGAAACCAGCGTTTATTTCTGAACAGATATCTGCCTGCAGGGCCATCAGTTCTGATTTCCTTCGTTCTGCTGTTTCAGCAGGCACCTTGTCCTTCATGAGAAAGGAAGGGGCTTCTTCCTCGTCTGAATAGACGAAGCATCCCAGGTGGTGGAATCTCCACCTTTTTATAAAACTTTTAAGAATAAGGAAATCCTTCTCTGTCTCCCCTGGAAATCCCACCATGACCGTTGTCCGCACAGATACACCGGGAAGGTATTTTCTTATTCGTTCCATGGCCTTTTCAAGTTCCAGGCAGTTGTATCTCCTTCCCATGGCCTTCAGTATCGTGGAGCTTGCATGCTGGATTGGCATATCCAGGTATGGACAGATTCTTCGGTTACTTTGTATCAGCCTTAGAAGTCTTTCAGTTATACCCAGGGGGTAGAGATACATGAGCCGGAACCATGGAACCCGTGTTTCCTTGAGCAGCAGTTCCAGGAGGGATGCCAGATCCATTCCGTCCCATTCATAGGCGGTCAGATCCTGGGCAACAAGGGTGATCTCCCTTGCACCGCTTTGAGAAAGGGCATTTATTTCGGCGACCAGGGATTCAGGGCTCCTGCATCGAAGCCTTCCTCTGATTCGTGGAATCAGGCAGTAGGTGCACCGGTTTGAGCAGCCTTCAGAGATCTTGACATACTGCTGCCATGGACTGCCGGTGGTAATTCTAAAGACCTCGTCAACCACAGGCGTAGTCATCATGCCGGATTTATGTTTAAAAAACTTGGCAAAAAGCCTGCCGGCTTCAACCGGGTCCTGGCTGAAGCAGAACATGTCTACCTCCGGCAGTAAATCTTCCATCTGCCTTCCGTATCTCATGGGCAGGCAGCCCATCACTGCCAGGACCTGGCCTGGTTTTTTGCCTTCTGCCGCTTCAAGGATGGTTTGAATAGATTCCGAAACGGCTTCTTCCAAAAAAGAGCATGTGTTCACCAGGATGATATCCGCATCATCCCGGGTCTGGCAGAAGGCCGGGCCGCCGAGTTGAGATCCAAGGGCGCCCAGGGCGTATTGTGTATCTATCAGGTTTTTGGGGCAGCCGAGGCTTATTACAAAGACCTTGGGCGGAGACTGGGCAGGGAGTGTTTCATGGCTTGATGGGGATCTTTTGGATGGTTGAGATGCGGTTTTTTTCATCAAGTAGCACTATGTTCGTGGTAAGGGTCCTGGTTTCTTCCTCGTTGTACATGCCGTAGGACGCGATGATTATAAGGTCTCCCGCACAGGCCTTCCTGGCAGCAGCACCATTTATACACACGATGCCACTGTCGGCATGGCCTTCTATGATGTATGTGTCGAATCTTTCCCCGTTATTGATATTGTAGACCATCACCCTTTCGTGGGGCAGAAGATCCGCTGCATCCATGAGGGTTCGGTCCAGGGTGAGGCTTCCTGCATAATGGAGTTCTGTCTGGGTCACGACTGCCCGGTGTATTTTTGACTTGAGTATGGATCTGAGCATAACGGCAAAAAGTATTTAGATTATGATATTATCAATGAGTCTGGTTGATCCTACAAACACTGCCAGAGCCACGAGAAGCGGCCTTTTCACCTCTTCAAGCGGCATCAGGTTTTCCGGATCTCCTGTAAAGATATAATCAATCCGGGTAAAAGGAAAGGATTCTATCCTTTCTTTTAGCGCTGCCTTTACCTGAGCGCAGCTTGTGGCGCCGTCCTCCTTCACGAGCCTAGATGCAAGGCAAAGGGCCTGAAAAAGGCAGACTGCAGAACGCCTTTCCTCTTTGGAAAGATACGCATTTCTTGAACTCATGGCCAGCCCGTCAGCTTCTCTTACGATGGGGCATCCTATGATCTTTACGGCAAAGTCAAGATCAGCAACCATCCTCCGGATAACCTGGAGCTGCTGGAAATCTTTCTGCCCGAATACGGCTGCATCCGGCTGTATCAGGTTGAAAAGTTTTGCAACCACCGTTGCAACTCCCCGGAAATGCCCAGGCCTTGAACGCCCGCAAAGCCCCTTTGTCAGGTTGTCGACTATAACCCATGTACAGTGGTCGGGGTCATACATTTCGTTGTCGTCCGGCAGGAACACGGCATCCACCCCATGTTCCCGGGCAAGCTCCAGATCCCTTTCAATATCCCTGGGATATGATTCCAGGTCTTCGTTTGGAGAAAACTGGGTCGGATTGACAAATATAGAGACCATTACCCTGTGGGCATGCCTGCGGCATTCATCCATCAGGCTCAGGTGCCCCTGGTGAAAATAGCCCATGGTTGGCACAAGGCCGATGGTTTCAGACGCCTTTCTCCATTTCAATACCTGCTGTCTGACAGCCTTTTTGGATTGGAGCAACTTCATCTGCATTCCTGTTCCATGGAACATACCCCGTCATCTGCAGGGGCAAGGAGATCCTGGCCCACGGCCGGGGCAGGCAGCAGGGCCTTGTTCCGTCCGCAGAAGCATTTTTCATTTATGTATTTCAGTATGGCCCGATCTCCCTTGATGATACCAAAACCTGACTCAGTGCGTTCTATGATAACAGGAACAGAATTGATGCCAAAGAGCTTCAGCGCCATAATATTTATTTCAGGCCTGTAATCTTCGATGGGCAAAAGGCCTGGAAGCAGCTTTTTGTCGATTTTTGACACGGGATTGAAGTGGATCTCGCAGCTTATGCAACCATGCAGTGATTTAAGGACCTTTCTGCAGTGGGGGCAATTTTCCGAGAATATGAGATAGGCAGTTGACACCGGACTGGAACATGTCTTGACTGCATAGGTTCCGGAATTAAGGCTGACATTTCCTGCAAAGGGGAGTTTTATAACGGAAAAAAAGGCGATCACAACCAGCGCAAGTATCAGGCCGGCACCGAAGATCCGCAGTTTATATACCAGGCCGGTAAGCAGTATGATGGTGCAAATTATAAGACAGTATGAACAAAAGGCATGGGCAATGAATATCTGGATGCTGACAAGGAGACCTTCTGCAACAAGGCCGCAGGTAATCAAAAGATCAAGCAGAAGACCTGTGTAACCCTTACCGGGCCGCGGGAAAAGGCTAAAGACGAATATGGTCAGGAAAAAGAGTGCCCCTGCCGTGTTGACTGCAAGGGGATCCAGGTTGAGATAGCCTTCAACCAGGCTGCAGCTGTCATTGAAACAAAGCTTCTGGCCCCGGAGATGAAAAATAATCTGGACAATCGTGAGGGTAAAACCAGACAGGCTGAGAAGTCTCAAGAGGATTCGCTGCATGCTTTTCATTTTTTATGTAGCTGTTCTATATTTTTTATAAAGTGTCATCTTGTTTCTATTATCTATCTAAGGATTAAATCGACACCTAACATACAGTTTCTGAATAGTTATGACAAATAGATGGCAAAATGCCCTGCCTTCCCTGGTATATGCTGACTCCAGGGGAGATATATTTGACTATCCAGGGCTCAATATGGCAGGCAGGCGGGGCTTTCAGTATGAAAGGATAAATCCTGCTGACCTTATCCCCCTTCCTGCGGGAAGTGAACTCTTCGTGCTGCCTGGCACCATTCCCGTGGCATGGGACCCATACCAGGAGGATTTTGTGCATTTCCAGCCGGATCCAGCCGGCCGTCAGGGCGAGGTAAATGCAGTGGCAGCCTTTATGGCGCCGGCTTATACACAGACACTTCTGCCAGCCTTTAGGAAGAAAGATCCTGATGCTCCTCCCCTTCCGCTTTTTGCTTACACTGCCGTAGGATGGTGGAAGGGGAAATTCTGGGTGGCAGGCTTCAGAAGTGACAGGGACAAAAGGCAGGATATCAAGGGTTTTGATCCGGAAAGGATAAGAAAAAATACACTGAATGCCCTTTCGCAGAGAAGAAAAAACAGGTTGATACAGCATCTTGCCAAGTGCAGCCTCACCTATGGATGTCCTGCAGCCAGGAATCTATTTTTGGGACGCTTTGAAGGGCCTCTTCCCTCATCTCCTTCCTGCAATGCCAGGTGTTTGGGCTGCCTGTCTCTCCAAGAAGAAGGAGGCCCGCCTGCCACCCAGGACAGGATAGGCTTTACCCCTTCGGCCAGGGAACTTTCCGAGACTGCACTCATGCATCTTGAGAGGGTCAGAAGGGGAATAGTAAGTTTCGGCCAGGGGTGCGAGGGGGAGCCCTTGATGAATGCCGGGCTGCTGGCTGAAGCCATTAGAAAGATCAGGGCAAAGTGCAGCCGGGGCACCATTAACCTCAATACCAATGCCAGCCGGCCCGAAGGGCTGGAACAGGTAATAGAGGCCGGCCTTGACAGCATAAGGATAAGTATAAATTCTGTCAGGAAGGAGTACTATCAACCCTATTACAGGCCCCGCGGGTATTCATATGAAGACGTGCTGCGGTCGTGGCAGCTTGCAAAAGAGGCAGGGCTCCACGTCTCCCTGAATCTTTTTGTCATGCCCGGCCTTACGGATTCCAGGGAAGAGGCCCAAAGGCTTTCAGAGCTCATTGAACGTTTCGGGCTTGATCTTATTCAGCTTAGAAATCACAATATCGATCCTGACTGGTATCTTGGACGGATCGGTTTTCGAGATGAGCCAGGCTGCCTTGGAATAAAGGGCCTGATGAAGTATCTAAAAAGTAGATTTCCGCGGCTGAAGTTCGGTTATTTCAATCCGCCGCTCAGGGATTAGAACTGGAGAGGAAAGGCAGGACATGGAACCATTTGATGCGCAAAGGATCATCTCCCTGGTGGAGGAAGTTTCACCAAAAGACCTTGGGCCCATAGCAAAAAAGGGGATCAGGGCAGCGGTCAAGGCCGGGCTTTTCATCATGGACAGATATGAAAAACCCCATGAAATTTCTTACAAGGGCGAAATAGACCTGGTGACAGAAACGGATCTTGAGGCAGAAAAGATCATCACGGATACCCTCGGCGGTTCGAAGGATGCAGAAATAATGGCAGAAGAAAGCAGCCTAGATTCCAGCCTGAGGGACGGGACCTTCTGGATAATTGACCCCTTGGATGGAACCACCAATTTCGCCCATGGTTTCCCGTTTTTTGCTCCGTCTGTCGCCTACTGCCGGATAGAATCGGGGAGATTCCAGCCGCTTTTCGGATGCATATTCATACCCTGTCTCAGGGAGCTCTTCTGGGCCGTAAAGGCTGGAGGCAGCTATCTCAACACCAGGAGAATCAGGGTCTCGCGGGAAAAAGAGATCTCCAGGGCGCTCCTTGCCACAGGGTTCCCATACGACGTGCATCAGGAACCGGAAGGGGTTGTTTCTGCCCTGAAGGAAATGCTTGTAGCTGCCCAGGGGATCAGGCGGGCCGGAGCTGCAGCAATTGATCTTGCCTATGTGGCTTGCGGAAGATTCGAGGGCTTCTGGGAAAAGAAGCTCAAGCCATGGGATACGGCTGCAGGCCAGCTCCTGGTGGAAGAGGCAGGAGGCATGCTTACTGATTATCGAGGCGGAAGCTACAATCCCTTTGTTCCAGAGATCATAGCATCAAATGGCCTGGTTCATGAAAGAATGGTCCAGATACTTCAGGGGTTTTCTGTATGACTACCTATAGATTTATCACCTGCCCCAAATGCGGTACGAAAATAAAGATCTATGCCAATCCTGTCCCCACGGTGGATATCATCATAGAAATTGACAGCAGGATAGTTCTCATTGAAAGGAAAAATCCGCCCCTGGGCCTGGCCATCCCTGGGGGATTCGTGGATTATGGCGAAAGTGTTGAGCAGGCGGCTAAAAGAGAGGCAAAAGAGGAGACCGGCCTTGATGTTGAACTGAAATACCTGGTGGGCGTTTACTCAGACCCTGAACGGGACAAGAGGATGCATACCATCAGTACTGTGTTTGCAGCAACCGCCCGGGGCGAACCGGTGGCAGGCGATGACGCGTCTGGTGTGAGACTGGTGGATCCTGAAAATATCGGCCAATCTCTTTGTTTTGACCACGACAGGATCATCAGGGATTATCTTTCCATGAAGGAGCGAAGATCCTGAAATGTAAACGGGCCAAGGGTCGTTTGCGGCTGTACCGAAAACAAGGCACGGGCAGGTCTTCCAATGGTGCAGCTTCCTTTGGGCCGCTTCATTCCTTGACCACCAGCTTGTCCCCGCCTTCTTTTTTGGCCGTGTAGAGTGCCTGGTCTGCATGGGTTACAAGCTGATGTGAAAGGGCGTCTGCATCATCTCCCTGGCCAAGTTTTGCCAGCCCCATGGAAAGGGTTACGGATTTTACATCCTTTTTTAAAAAATTCGTTCTTATCCGTTGTGCAATGGCCTCTGCCTGGTTCTGTGAGGCATAGGGGATTAATACAGCAAATTCATCCCCGCCGAATCTGAAGGCAAGATCCACGTTTTTCCTGGTGGAAGTCTTTAGAACCTTTGCCAGGACATTAAGGATTCTGTCACCTTCCTGGTGACCATACTCATCGTTTAATTCCTTGAATCTGTCAAGGTCTATCATGACCAGGAAAAGAGGATATTTCTGGCGGATGGCCCTTGCAGCCTCCTCCTGGAGTTTTTGATCAAAATAGCGCCTGTTGTAAAGATCCGTCAGGCCGTCCCTGACAGAAAGTCTTTTCAACGCATGGCGCAGCTGGCGCTCCCGAATCACCCTTTTCAGTTTTGCCTCAATTTCATCCAGGGAAAAGGGTTTTTGAATGAAGTCACTGGCCCCCGCATATATTACGTCTGTATAGCTGAAGTTTTTTGTAAAGCCTGTCATTACGAGCACATCCGTCTCGGGCCATGACTGCTTGACTATCTTTAAAAGCTCCAGGCCGTCTATCTGCGGCATTATCAGGTCTGTAATTATAATGGTAAAGGAATGGTGTTCCAGAAGGTCCAGGGCCTTTCTTCCGTTTTCTGCATCGGCATGGGCAAAGCCCTTTCTATCCAAAAATTGGGCCAGCAGCTCGCGTATTGAAGCATCATCATCAACAATCAATATCTTTTGGGGCTCTTCTTCTAGTTTTATGAAGGGGACACCGTTTACATAACTGGCAAGATCCATGCAAGTCACTCTCTCAGATTCGACACAAAATGCTGAACAAGTATTAGGAAATAAAAGATCTGCAAAATAAATAATTCACTTTCAATAAAAATACAACCGATCAATGAAAAAATGCACCCTGGGTGAAGATTGCCCCCCCTTATCTGTTCGGATAGATTGACGGGCAGCTTTATGGCGTTATCCAGGTCATTTTTATATTCTGACTACCTTTGATGCAATCTGCATGGAGGTTACAATATCCAGCATATTGGTTGTATGGCCGACCGCTTTTTCCCCCATGAGTTTGAAATATTCCAGGCAGGTGCCGCATACCAGTATATCTATGCCGGCCTTCTCCAATTCGCATAAGGCTGAAAGGACGGGGGAGCCCTTAACTGCAAGTTTGACCCCTCCGTTCACCAGTATGATTCTCCACAAATCCGGCCCCATCTCCTTGAGGGTTAGGATAAAATTTTTCATAAGTGCCTTTCCAAGCTCGTCATCGCCTACGCCGAAACAATTGGTCGGGATGAAAATAAGTATCTTCTGGGTTGTAGGTTCCTCGGTTTTTGTTGCAGCGTGGGTGATCTCACAAGTGCCGGGGGCACCAGTGATATAAAAACTTCCGTCATCAGCTTCCTTGAGGCTGACTTCCCACCCTTGGCTCTTAAAAAAACGGGTTACGTTTTCTCTGGCCGCCTCGTTATCTACCTGGATTTCAATAAGCTCATCTGGAAACTGATCTATGAGCTCCTTTGTAATGAGAACCGGCTGGGGACAGGCGATTCCCCGGCAATCTTTTTTCTGCATGGTCAGTTGCTCCCAAGATGATTTTTTTGAATCAGGAGATTTTAAAGGCAAAGGCGGTTTTGTCCAACTTATTTTCCCCGATTTTGCTTCTGGAATAAACCTAGGTCACAAGTTAGCTGACAAAGGGGTGTGAGGCGGAGGGCGTACAGGT
>JALVJO010000056.1 GCA_027028245.1 Deltaproteobacteria bacterium | reverse complement strand
ACTGAGTAGGAGCCTGAGCCGTTTTCTATCTCTATGCTCCTGTCCGGGCAGATAAGACTTCCAAGCTCTCCCCTTATCTTCACCACATTTTCACGCTTTTTTCCTGCCCAGGTAAAAAAGAGCCTCGCCCTTGCCCCTGAGGGATAGTAAAGAAAAACCTCTGCTGTATCCTCTACAGGTATCTGATGAAATTTCCTGTTCTCAAGCCTGCACTCAAGGGCAACGGGCTGCTCTCCAACCCATTCGTTCACCAGGTAGAAGGCGTGCCAGCCATGATCGACCAGAATTCCGCCACCTGCAACCCTAGGGTCAAGCCTCCAGTTGTTTTCATTATCCCCGTCTGATACGGCAATGGAGGGCTTTACCCTGGTAACCAGATACTCCACCTCGAGGAGTTTTCCGAGCCTGCCTCCCCTTACCACACGGGAGATCTCCTGCATGATCGGGGAATATCGCCAGTTATGCACGGTTACCACCTGGCAACCGCTTTCCTTTATCTTCTCCCGGATCTGAACAAGCTCCTGTGCGCCTAGAACCAAGGGCTTTTCGCAAAGGACGTGCTTTTTCCGTGAAAGGGCCTCAAGGATGAAGCCAGCGTGCATGGCAGGGGGCGTGGCAACATCAACGAAATCAACGGGTTCCTTTTCAAATAGCTCTTTAGTAGAGGTGTAGAACCTGCTGCCATTTAAGAGCCTGTCATTTATTGAGCGTCTCTCTATGCAACTGTCGCATACGGCACAAATCTCCACCTCCCTGCAGTTTTTGTAGGCAGGAACATGTCCGTTTGCCGCAATGTGCCCAAAACCTATTATTGCACCTTTAAAAACCATTGTGAACTTGGCCTAAATCTTTACTCCAGGGACTTTAGGGCATCCTTCAGGATTTCACACCCTTCCGTGGCCTCGTCTTCGTTAATGATAAGGGGCGGATTTATCCTTATGTTATGGGTGTAACACATGGATATCAGCCCCCGGTCAAGGCACTCGTGAAAGAGCCTCCTGGTCTTTTCCTTTGAAAGGGGCTCCTTTGTCCTTTTGTCTGCCACAAGCTCAACGCCTATCATGAGCCCTTCTCCTCGAACGTCTCCCACATAGGGGCTTTCCTCTTTAAGCTCAAGGAGCCTCTCCTTCATTAGGGCCCCGATGCGCCTTGCATTTTCAACGAGATTTTCCCTTAAAATCACCTCGATGACGGCCCTTCCTGCTGCAGCAGCCATGGGGTTTCCTCCGTAGGAGGATGAACTGCCACTTGGATTTCCAAAGGGCTTTGCCCTTGCCATTTCCATGGAACTCACTATGACGCTTAGAGGGAAGCCGCTTCCGATACCCTTTCCAAGGGTCATGACATCCGGGGTGACTCCATCCCGTTCCACTCCCCACATCCTTCCTGTGCGCCCAAAACCGGTTATCATCTCATCTGCTATCAAAAGGGCATCAAACTCCCTGGCAAGCTCTGAAACCGCCTCTATGAAACCTGGCGGAGGAACCACGTTGCCAGCAGTACCCTGGACTGGCTCAACCAGTATGGCCGCAATATTCTGGCAGGTCTGCCTCCGAATGCCCTCTCGGAATAGCTCAAGACAGCCAAAGCCGCATTCGGGATATTTTAGACCAAGACTGCACCTGTAACAGTAGGCGTATGGGCCTGGAAGGTAGAGCCCTGGCATCATGGGGCCTAGCCCCCTTTTGAAGCTTGTGTCACCAAGCAGGCCA
>JALVJO010000055.1 GCA_027028245.1 Deltaproteobacteria bacterium | reverse complement strand
CAGAAAATAACGGAACCGGAAAATACAGGAGAAAAGACCATGAAAAAGATGTATCTGGCAATTTTCATGACTGCAGCGGTTTTACTGTCTAGCTGTACCGCCCAGGTCAGGGTTCCTGTGGCACGCTATCACAGCCGCACCTGTTCCAGGGTGTGGGTTCCTGGACACTTTAACGCCCGTGGCTTCTGGATAGGCGGGCATTGGAATGCAGGTTGTTTTTAAAACAGAGGATAAAGATGAAAAGGTTCTCATTCTTTTTGGCGATCAAAAAATGTACAAAATCACCTTGGGTTTTTAAGCGGTATCAGGCTGGCTGCCAAAGTGCTTGACCGTGGAGGTTAAAGATGAAAAAGTGTTTTATTCCTTCCTTTCTTTTGATTTTCAGTCTCATGTCCAGTTCCTGTTTATGCCTGGCAGGGCCGCCTCCAAGGCATTTTTTTCCTGATCACGGGAAGATTAAAGAGCGCCTTGTGACTCTCAGGAACTGGAAACTCATGGAAGAGTTCAACCTGAGCGGTGACAGGGCCAACAGGGTCTTCAACATCTTGAAGACATTTGACGATAGACGTGAAGATTTGATCCTTAAGAGAAAGAGGCTCTACCGGGATCTAAGAAACGAACTGCAAAACAACAATCCTTCCGATGAGCGGCTCAGGAATCTTATGGATGAAATTACAGGGCTGAATGTGGAGCTTGCCAGTTTATCCGGCCAGGAGGTCAAGGCCCTGGAGCCTGTTTTCAGTCTCAGGGAAAGGGCTCAATATCTCCTTTTCTCAGAAAGATTTGCCAGGGAGGCAAGGAGACTTTTGATGCGTCCGAGGCCGGCAGAACCTGGAGTGAGAAACAGGAACAGGCCATGAAAAAACAGGTTTTTCATGCAGGCTTGTACACAGACAAAAGAAGTGAGGATATATCATGGCAGGTATAAATTTAATCTCAGGTGGTCTTGAGCCCTTTTCCCCAGGCAGTTCTTCTCCCTGGGACAGGCGTCGTGCAGCTCACCTTTTAAGGCGCGCCAGGATGGGAGCTCCCTCCAGGGCCGATATAGATCTTTTCGTTTCTCTTGATCCAGGCCAGGCAGTGGACAGGCTCTTCGAATTCGGAAGGATGCCCGATTCTCCAAGCTGGGCAGATGAGCCCACCACCCTTCCTCCTGACAAGGAACTTGAGCGCCAGAGGCGTATTGAACTGATTGCGTGGTGGCTTAAAACCGCACAGTCAGATTCCACCATAAGGGAGAGGCTGGTCTATTTCTGGAGCAACCATTTCGTTGTTGAGGCGGCCAAGGTGAAGAATCCCCAGATGATTTTCAAGATCAATAAGCTTTTCAGAACATACGCCTGCGGCAATATCAAAGAACTTACCAAGGCAGTGGGGAAGGAGCCGGCCATGCTCGTCTACCTGGACGGCCGGAGGAGCAAAAAGGATGATATCAATGAAAATTACGGAAGGGAGCTTCAGGAACTTTTTACCATCGGCAGGGGTAATTACACACAGGAAGACGTGGTGGCGGCCGCCAGGGCCTATACCGGCTGGCAGGTAGACCGGGTAACTGTTTCTGGAATCATGAATCCCAGGAGGCACGACTACGGGGTCAAGACCTTTTATGGGAAGAGCGGACCATGGAACGGAGATGACATAGTGGAGATCATATTTGAAAGGGTAGAAACTGCCCTTTTCCTTGCTGAAAAGATCTACCGTCATTTTGTCTATCATGTCCCTGATGAGGCGGTAGTCCAGGGGCTGGCGGAACTTCTCAGAAAAAACGGCTATAACCTGGAGCCCGTGCTCAAGACCCTGTTAAAGAGTGCCCATTTCATGGATGAATCCCTAATAGGCGCCGATATCAAAAGTCCCATGGATTTCCTTTTCGGGATTTTTCGCCAGCTGCGTTCCAAAAGGGAGAACTGGGCGGCAGTAGCAAGGCTGCTGGCAAGGCTGGGTCAGCCTCCCTTCAACCCGCCAAATGTAGCAGGCTGGGAAGAACACCGCAGCTGGCTCAGCGCTTCAACCCTGGCAGACAGACAAGGCACTGCCTCTGTCATATCAAGCCCGCGGGGGTCAAACTGGTTTGATTTCCAGGCATTTCTTGGCGGCTATCCCGAACCTGAAGACCTGGATGACCTGGTCGAAGCTGTTTTGCAGGACCTCTTGGCAGTGCCGGTTTCCAAGGAAGTGAAAAATCAGGTCATGGAAGTCATGCTGCAGGGCAGGGACGCTGCCGATTGGGATACCAGCGAGTCATGGGCCATGGAAGGTCTTAAAAGGGGCCTGACTGCCATTATTCAAATGCCTGAATATCAGTTACACTAAAAAGCGAGGTTTCCATGAAAAGACGTACCTTTTTGAAGATTTGCGGTTCCCTGGCAGCTTCCTGGTCTTTTGGTGGCTTGTCCGCTGCCTCAGCAGCTTCCGATACTGCCGGCACTCTTCCAGGAAACCTGGTAGTGGTGGAGTTGATGGGTGGAAACGACGGGCTGAATACAGTGATCCCCTTCACAGATTCTGCCTACTATGATTTACGCCCTGCGGTTGCAGTGCCTCAGGAGTCCGTGCTTCCGATTTCAGACAATCTCGGCCTGCATCCAGAGATGGAAAGTCTGCTGCCCCTTTGGGAGGCAGGAAATGCCGCTGTTATCTTGGGCCTTGGATATCCTGATCAGGACCTGTCTCATTTCCGTTCAACAGATATCTGGAGGGGTGCCAGTACCGCATCTGTAATTGATACGGGCTGGCTTGGCCGCTTCCTGGAAGCGGTTTATCCTGATATCCCGGAAGTTATGCCCAGGGATCCTGGAGGCCTTGAGGTCAAGGGGCAAGATACCCTGCTCATGAAGGCTTCCATGGGCCAGGCCGGCATTGCAGTCAAGGATCCAGAGAACATGTACGAAATGCTTGAAGGTGTTATCTCCCTTGCCCAGACGCCTGCATCCGAGACCCTTGCAGGCATGGAGCTTTCCTTTGCAAGGTCCACGCAATCACAGGCCTTGAGATACAGCAGCCGTCTTTATGATGTGTCTTCAAGCATATCAAACAAGGTGGATTACCCCTCCAGCCAGCTGGCCTCTGACCTGGCCTTGATTGCACGGCTTATTGCAGGGGGCCTTGAAACCGGAATCTACTCCGTATCCCTTACGGGCTTTGACACGCACGCAAATCAAAACCAGCTGCACCCGCCGCTTCTTAAGACATTTTCCCAGGCAGCTTCAGCCTTCATGGCAGACCTTGAAGCCATGGGAATTTCTCAAAGGGTGCTCCTTATGACCACCTCGGAATTCGGCAGGCGGGTCAGGGACAACGGTTCTGGAACAGATCACGGTGCTGCAGCACCTCATTTTATTATGGGAAGTGCTCTAAACGGGGGATTTTACGGCACACAGCCAAGCCTTACAGACCTGGATGCTTCGGGCAATTTGAAATTCAGTTTGGATTTCAGGCAGATGTTTGCAGCCGTGCTGAAAAATTGGCTCGGCCTTAGCGGCGAAGAAACAGCAGAAATCCTTGAAGGCGAATTCGACACTGCTCCCCTTGAGGGATTATTCAGCTGAGCTCCATCTGAAACTTGCCGTCTTGTTCCGGCATGAGCGGCCTTTTAAAAAGTGCTCCTGCATATCTTATAAAGGCCGTTCTTTTGACTTTTGGGTAGTTGGTCTCAGGTCTTTTCCGCGATAGATCTGATGATGCCTGAAGTGGATGTATCAACGTCGAATTTAATCCTTTCCACCCTGCCTCCCCTGGATTTTACAAAGCTGGCCCCCACTATCTCATCCTCTTTCCAGTCTGCGCCTTTTACCAGGACGTCAGGTTCAAGCTCATGAATCAGCCTTTCAGGTGTCTTTTCATCAAAGATCACGATAAAATCCACAAAGGATAGGGCAGATAGTATCAGTGCCCGATGTTCCTGGGGATTTATTGGCCGATCCTGTCCCTTGATGCTCCTGACGGAGGAGTCGCTGTTCAGCCCGAGAACAAGAAAATCTCCAAAAAGCCTGGCCTTTTTTAGATACGAGACATGACCTGCATGAAGTATGTCAAAGCAGCCGTTCGTAAAGACCATTTTCTGGCCTGCGGCCTTTTTCCTGCCGGCCAGTTTTTTCAGGTCTCGAAGATCAAAAAGTTTTTCCCCGGCAGGAAAGTTCCATCCGCCCCTGGGCCATGCAGAGTTGAATGTGCTTCTAAGGGATGTAATCCTGGCTGTGTCGATCTCAGAAATAATGAGGCCTTCTGCTCTGCCTGCCTGTTTATATATCTTGCCTTCTGGCCCTGCCACCAGGGATGAGCCTGCAAATTCTATCCCCATGCTCCGGCCGCATGCATTGGAAGCTGCAAGAAAACACTGGTTTTCCATGGCCCTGGCCTTGAGCAGGGCAACAAAGTTGTCCTTTCTCGAAAGGGGCCAGAGGGCAGAGACCATGAATAGATGACAGCCGTCTGCTGAATATCTTCTTGCAAGTTCAGGGAACCGGATGTCAAAGCAGATCATTTGGCCCAGCCCGAGTTCTCCTTCCGGAAGATTGATCCATGTGCTCCCGGGTATGCTCCCCGGCTGGAATACTTCTGGTTCGCCAAAGGGCGGGAAAAGATGCAGCTTGTCATAGCGGTGTACGTTTCCCGAAGAGGTGGTGATAAACTGGGAATTAAAGATATGGCCGTCTCCTGATCTCCAGGGAAGACCTGCACACAAGGTTATATCATAATCACGGGCAGCTCCCAGGAGCCTTGAAATAAGGCCTGGGACCAGGCCGCAAGCATCAAGAGCTGCCTCCTTGTCCGGAAGGGGAC
Source organism: Deltaproteobacteria bacterium (assembly GCA_027028245.1). GTDB lineage: Bacteria > Desulfobacterota > Dissulfuribacteria > Dissulfuribacterales > QOAL01 > QOAL01. Next base: position 10,322 of record JALVJO010000055.1, on the reverse strand, counting down.
CAAAGGGAAAAAGTTCCGGCAGCAGGAGGAGGGCTGCACCTTCCCTGGATGCATGTCTGCACTGTTCTATTGACCAGTCGACATGTTCTTCAGGGCTCCTCCTGGAAGGATCAATCTGGCAGAGGCCGATTTTCAGTTTCACCCGGCTGAAAGCCTCCAGTCAAGCGTCCTTTCAAGGCCCTTTTCAAGATCGTGTTCTGCAGTCCAGTTCAGTTCTTTTTCCGCCTTTTGGCAGTTCAGACAGCTTTTTTTCAGATCCCCGGCCCTTGCGACCTGGGTTTCCATGTCTGAAAGCCTGTCACTGAGATCCACCCTTTCCTTCATTACCTGAAAGATCTTTTCAAAGAGCTCCCGGGTCTTTGTTTCAACACCTGTGCCGATATTGAAGGCCTGGCCGCTGCCCTCATCCAGAGCCCTGAGATTGGCCTGTACCACATCTCCCACAAAGCAGTAGTCCCTTATCATGCCCATGGGGTCTTCTGGAAAGTGGAAGAGTGTGCATTTTTTTCCGGCAAGAAGCCTGTCCATGAAGATGGCAACAACCCCTGCCTCGCCATGGGGGATCTGGCGCGGGCCGTAGACGTTGGCATATCTGAGCACCGTGTAGTCCATGCCGTACTGGTGGCGATAGAAATAGAGAAAATCTTCTGAGACGGCCTTTGCTATAGCATAGGGTGAAACAGGCTGGGGAGGATATTTTTCAGTTGTGGGATATTCCTCGGCCTCGCCGTAAATGGCGCCACCTGAAGAGATGAAGATGACCTTGCTTACCCCTGTATCCTTGGCAGATTCAAGAAGGTTCACAAATCCCTGGATGTTCACGTCTGCGTCAAAGCGCGGGTCTTCAACTGAATAGGGCACTGAGATCTGGGCTGCGTGGTGATTGATGATTTCAGGTCGTTCTATCTCAAGCAGCTTTTTGATCTCATCCGATCTTATATCCATCAGGTAGAACTTCGCCTTTGGGTTCAGATTTTCAAGCTTGCCTGAATAGAGGTTATCCACCACTATCACCTCGTGTCCCTGGTCAACGTAGGCATCAACCACGTTGGACCCTATAAATCCTGCTCCCCCGGTTACCAGTATTTTCATCATGTCCTCCAAAAAAGATTCAAAATCCCTGTCTTTTGTCTTATCGGATGATCCAGGGCGTTCTTTCAGGAAAGCCCAGCTCTTCCAGTAAACCCAAATCTGAAAAAAAACTCAATGGAAATGGAGGAGGCATGAACCTTGTAACCTCCACATTTGTATCAGTACATGAAATGGTGTTATTTTCCCTCCCATGTCCAATGCTCGTTTTTCAAAAAGTGCAAGTACTGCTGAAAGGCTTTCTGCCAGGACCACATCTCTTTTCCCCCTCTGGGCTGTCCTTGCTTCCATTGCTGCCTTCTACCGGCCTGCTCCATTTGCCGCTTCCAGGGGTGCCATTGTCCCTCTTCTCGGCGTTATCATGCTTGGTATGGGGCTTACTCTCAACTGGAAGAGCTTCCAGAGGGTCTTTACCTGCCCTGGGTTTGTGGCAGGAGGGGTATTTCTCCAGTTTTGTCTTATGCCTCTTCTGGCATGGGGTATTGCAGGGCTTTTCCATCTCGATCAGGCCCTGATGGCAGGCCTTGTGCTGGTAGGGGCATGCCCTGGAGGCACTGCCTCCAATGTGATATGTTTTCTGGCAGGCGGGGATGTCGCCCTTTCCATCACCCTGACCACATGTTCCACGATCCTTGCAGTTTTTCTGACTCCCTTTCTCACATGGCTTTATGTTGGGCAGGCAGTGCCGGTACCGGTCCTGAAGATGCTTTTATCCATCGTCAAGATCGTCCTTCTGCCAGTGGGGCTCGGGCTGGTTTTGAATACGTTTTTCAGGGATTATTTCAAGGCAATACGCTGGCTGTTCCCTCTTATTTCCGTGTCGGCAATAGTCTTTATTATTGCCATCGTGGTGGCCCTCAACAGGCATAACATTGCAGCAGCGGGGTTGAGTGTTGCCTTTGCCGTGATGCTTCACAACCTTGGGGGCCTTGGTGCTGGTTATGTTGCAGCAAGGCTGATGGGATGGGAAGAACAGGTTTGCCGCACCATTGCCATTGAAGTGGGAATGCAGAATTCCGGTCTGGGTGTGGCCCTTGCCATGAAGTATTTTTCTGCAGCAGCAGCGCTGCCGGGGGCACTTTTTTCCATATGGCACAATATTTCCGGCTCCCTGCTGGCCGCTTTCTGGTCTCGCCGGAAAGCTCTGCGCTGACCGCCTTCCTGCCTCGTATGGCCTGCTGTGGAAGTTCCTTCCATTACAGTGACTTATTAAAGTCTGGACGGAAGTGGTATCACTGGATAATATTATTGTCCTGTAAAGCGTATTTCCTTTCCAGGCAGACAGACATTTTTATGCAAAAAGGATGATTCATGCCAAAGGTCACATTTCTCCCTTCCAAGAAAGAGATAACATTTGAAGAGCAGGAAAACCTTCTCAAGGCTGCCATGGATGCCGGCGTTCACATCAATGCCAGCTGCGGCGGTGCCGGTGTCTGCAACAAGTGTCGCATATTTATAGAGGAAGGACAGGTCAAGGGAGAACAACTGCCAGACGGCGGCTGGAAGGCATGTACCACCGTTCCCCTCACAGATGTGGTGGTAAGGGTGCCGGTGGAATCAGAGATGGACCGCAAGGCCCTGGCAAGGCCCCTTGCCGCCAAGGCCGTATCGTGGATCAAGGTCCATGCCGAAAGCCTGGAAATTAGGAGCAACCCGGTTATCACAAAGGAGCTTATTATCCTTCCAGAGCCCAGTATTCACGACAATATCAGCGATCTCGGACGCATAAGACGGGAGGTGGGTCAGGCCTTTCATCTCGACGTGGACAGCCAGGTCCTTTACAGGCTTCCCCATGCCTTGAGGGAGGGCAACTGGCAGGTCACCGCCAGCCTTATGGAGACGGCAAGGGATGATCACAAGCGCCTGATCAGGGTGCAGTCAGGGGACAAAACCGGCGCCAACTGCGCGGTCTGCGTGGATATCGGAACCACGACCGTCTCTGCCCAGCTTGTTGATCTCAAGACCCAGGAGGTCTTTTTTGAATCTTCCAACTATAACCCCCAGGTAAGCTTCGGGGAGGACGTGATTTCCAGGATGGAGTTTTCCAGGAAGGTGGACGGCCTGGATATTCTCAAGGAAAAGATAGTCGAGTGCCTGAACCAGCTCATAGACGAGCTGGTAAAAGGATCCGAGGTGTCAAGGCAGGATATCAGTCTGGTCAGTATTGCCGCAAATACCGTAATGACCCATTTTCTGCTGGGGCTTGAGACCAAATTCCTGAGGGCCCAGCCCTATATCCCTGTTGCCAACCAGTTCCCTCCCGTCCGGGCAAGTGAAATAGGCCTGGCCCTTCCAAATCATGTTCGTATCTTTCTGGCTCCCTGCGTTGCCAGTTACGTGGGCGGAGACATAGTGGCAGGAGTGGTGGGTGTCGGTCTGAATCATCATCCCGAGCTGACGCTCTTCATTGACATAGGAACAAATGGTGAAATAGTCCTGGGCAACCGGGACTGGATGGCCTGTGCAGCCTGTTCCGCCGGGCCTGCCTTTGAGGGCGGGGGAATAAAGTTCGGCATGAGGGCCACGGTCGGGGCAGTGGAGGTGGTGCATATCCATCCTGTCTCCTTTGAGCCAATGGCCCTCACAATAGGCGGCAGGAAGGCAAAGGGCATCTGCGGCTCTGGCATAATAAGCCTTCTTGCAGGTCTTTTCATGACAGGTGTCCTTGACAGGCAGGGCAAGTATCGGCACGATCTCGACACTCCAAGGGTGAGGCCTGGAGATGATGGCTGGGAATACGTGGTGGTGGAAAAGGAGGCAACTTCCATCGGCCAGGACATAGTCTTTACCGAGGCGGACGTGGAAAATCTCATCAGGGCCAAGGGCGCCATGTTCGCAGGCTACCTCACCCTGCTTGAATCCGTGGGCATGGCCATAGAAGACCTGGAAAGGGTGATCCTTGCCGGTAATTTCGGAAGTTACCTTGACCTTGACCAGGCCATCATCATAGGGCTCCTGCCTGATATTCCCAGGGACAGGTTTTTCTTTGCAGGAAATTCATCCCTTACAGGGGCAAGGACAGCGGCCATATCCTGGCCGAAGTTCCAGGAGATGAAGCAGGTGGCACAGATGATGACACATTTTGACCTCAGTGACAATCCAAGGTTCATGGATAACTACGTATCCTGTCTCTTCCTGCCCCATACAGATCTAAGTCTCTTCCCCACTGTGAAGGAGGCCTTGAGTTCTTAGAGGGCTTAGGGGGTATTTGCAGCCCCTGGGCGGTCAAGCTGATGTCTTCTCTTTTTTTACGCGGGTTCAGGTCCTAATCTTTCCAAGGGCCCTTCGGCAGCATTCTGCGTAATCTTCCGGGAAGTGTCCGGTAACCCATCTGCCCTGCTGTTCGCTGAAGGCACCAGGAGACCTGGGGTGCCTGGGAAGGAAACAGTACATGAGCCTCTGGTCCGAGTCTGCCGTAAACCTCTTTGACATCTCAAAACAGGTGATCATCCTGGCACCCATCTCTGCCAGGAGCTTTACTGCCGAAAGTATCAGCCTGTCAAGGCTGAGGCGCATGTGCGAGTCTGCCTCCAGGATGTTGCCTGCCGGCTTCAATGCCATTATCTGTATTTCACCCTGGGATCGCTGGGCCTTTGGGACAAAGAGCATTGCATTTTCATCTTCTTCGATCACCAGCCTTGAGGGAAGGTCTTTTCGGCAGTCCAACCGCTTGTTGCCTTCTCTTACTGCCCTGATATAGGCGTCAAAGAAGGAGACCGAGTGTTTCTGCCGGTATTGTCCAATGAAAGCGGCTATGGAATCGCCAATGGCATATGATGGAAAGGTCAGCTCCGCCGAGCCTGGAGCCGGTTCTGCTTCTTCTGGTATAAGGGCAAACTGCTGGTGAATCTGTTGGTGCGATGCGTGAAGCCTGAAACCAGAGGGGCTGAAGTCATAGCCATAGTTCCAGCCCCAGAGGGTTGCAGTGAAAAAGGGCATTTCTCTTTTCTTGATGCTGTCCAGTATGGAAAGCCGCATTTGTTCCAGCTCCTCGCCATTGAACAGCCCCCTCTTTTCCATATTCATTCCCAGGTGCAGGGCCATTTTGCAGTAAATCCTCTGGTAATACAGGTGCCTGAGGCCCAGGATATCTTCAATGTCCAGGTCTTTTACCGAGTAACGTATGGAATCCTGGGCCATGTTTGCCGCAAAATGGCCCCAGGGGATATAGCTGTTTGCCCTTAAATACTCCCAGATATGGGTTCGTGACTTGTTTACGTATTCCCCCACCACGGGACTTGTGCCCTGGATGCCTGGATCAAGGAGCATAACTCTCTTGAGATCATCTGGCAGACATGGGTTGTTTCCAAGGGTTTCATACAGATCATGGTCAGTAATGGCAGGGACGAGTTTTCCTCCAGGGCCTTTTACGTACTTAATGCCCTTTGGAATATCAGAGTCGTGGTCATATTCAAAATCAGCGCACAGGGGAAGGAGCCTTTTCAGCAGCGGGGCGTGGGTGCAGGTCTGGGCAATGGCCAGCAGAATAGGCCTTGGAAGGAGATCAAGACCCACTTGTTCCAGCCCTGGTATCTCGTCGAAACTGGTGGTACCCCTGGGTTCAAAGGTAAAGTTGAGCCCGTTTGAGCCGTTATATTCAGCAATCTTTCCCAGGATGTAGGTGACTCCCCACATGGGAAATGCATTTGGGACCTCATAAACCCAATCGGCCGAATTTATGATCAGGTCGCCGCTTGGAAAGTTAATATCGTTTAGAACCTCTGTGCCGTCTTGGGCTCTTCCCAGGGTCATGAGGGCGGTTGAAAGCCTGTTGTTCATGACCTTGTATGATGGCTTGTGTATGCCGGCAGCGAACCTGCCGGATGGATGGACGCAGGTCCTTAGGTTACCCTCTCCCAAGCTGGTGCCTCCCTTTGTTATAATCAAGCAGTCAAGAAAAATAGCAGCCTGCCTCCGGGCAGTTCAAGTAAAAAGTGAGAAGACCTCTTGCCCTGCAGGATTTAGGTCAGAGTTCTTCCTTCAGCCACTGGCGGATCTGGGCACTTGTCGGGATGGTGCCTGAACTTAAAATTTCATCTCCCACCAGGAGGGCAGGGGTCTTTGTTACCCCGTAACGCCATATTTCATCCCTGTCAGTTACGTGGTAGATGTCGGCTGCAACCTTCTCCTCTGCCAGTACTTCCAGGACCATCTGCTCGAGCTTGTTGCAGCCGCTGCATCCAGGCCCTAGAATGCGGATAGGTTTAGTCCCGGAGCTTTCCCTGCTTCCCTTCAGTATCTTTTCAAAGGCCTTCAGGTAATCCTTCCTGGCAGAAGCCGGTACATAATTCTTTTCTTCCACAAGCTCCAGGAGTTTTGCAGCCGCCTGGTCAAACTGGAGACCCGACTCCTTCATGAGTTTCCTGATTCGGGACAGGGCTGCCTCGAAACCGAAAATACCCACGCTTCTTCCTGCAATTATGATCTTGTTGCTCATGACTTTTTCATCAAGCTCTTAGGACAAGCCGGGCACTTGGGAAGTTCCCGGCAGCCTTGCTGCTTTTTTTCAGGGGACGAGTTTAAACCCTGGAACAGCCGTTGCCAAGGCCGGGCTCTCAACCCCTGCAGGGGATTGACAAGTTTTTCTCCGGACTTAATATATCTTAGTCCTGATCCTGCCGCAGTCCTGCAGGCAGGTCTGAATCAGGCAGTTGGCAAATATTAGCACTGCAAGCTGTCCCTTTTAACGGCTGCCTTTTCTTATGTCCTTTTCTTGCATACGCTATAAAGCCTGTTGCCGGATCCTGTGGCCAGGCATCTTGGGAGGACCTGATGATTGAGCTCAGTGAAATTTCCATGGATTACGGTTCCTTCAGGGCTGTGGATGGCTGTTCCTTTACCGTTGGCAAGGGCGAGATAGTTGGCCTTGTAGGCCCTAACGGTGCAGGGAAGACCACCATTATGAAGATACTTTCCACCCAGCTTTTTCCCTCTGAAGGTAGTGCCAGGGTAAACGGTTTCGATATAGAAAAAGAACCCCTGGAAGTCAGGACCAGCCTTGGTTTTCTGCCTGAGCAGGCCCCTGTCTACGATGACATGGAGGTCAGGGAATACCTGTCTTTCGTGGGAAGGGCAAGGGGCCTTGGCGGACAAGGTCTCAAGAAAAGACTTGGATGGGTGGCGGAAAACTGCGGGCTGAAAGATGCCTGGTGCAAACCCATAGGGGATCTTTCCAAGGGTTACAGGCAGAGGGTCGGCCTTGCACAGGCACTCATACATGATCCGCCGGTCCTGATCCTGGACGAACCCACCTCCGGCCTGGATCCGCTTCAGATCATGGAGATCAGGGATCTGGTAAGAAGCCTGGCCCCGGAAAAGGCAATCCTTTTCAGTACGCATATTTTACAGGAAATCACGGCCATAACCCACAGGGCCGTGGTCATAAACCAGGGAAAGATAATGGCAGACGGGCCATTGGAAGAACTTTCTGCCAAGGTGTTCCCATACCAGAGGGTTGCGGCAGCCTTTGAAGAAGATCACGTCCCGGAGGAACAATTCAGGGCTGTTTCCGGAGTGATGGAAATCCAGAGGGTAGAGACGGCAAACTGGTCAGGCGCAGGCTCTCGTTATCGGATAATTACCAGGGATGCCAAAAAGACCATGAAGGAACTTTCAATCCTCGCCAGGGAAAAGGGTCTGACACTTCTTGAAATCTACAGGGAAACGCCGGACCTGGAAGAGGTCTTTTCGGCCCTTATCTATCCTGACAGAAAAGATAGAGCCCGGGCTTCTTAAGGCAGAAATACAGGAGAAAGAACCATGCAGACTTCATTCTTCAATGTTTCAAGAAGGGAGCTTTCCTCCTATTTTAATTCCCCAGTGGCATACTGTTTCATAGTTGTATTTCTCCTGGTGACGGCAGGGCTTTTCATGATGCCCTTTTTCGTTGCAGGCATCTGCAGCATGCGGTCTTTTTTCAATAATCTTCCAGTGATCCTCGTGGTCTTTTTGCCTGCTATCACCATGCGTCTTTGGGCTGAGGAGAGAAAGACCGGAACCATAGATCTTCTTTTCAGCCTGCCCATGAACAGCGCGAGGCTGGTGCTGGGCAAATTTTCAGCAGCCCTGGTTTTTTGTATCCTGGCACTTTTGGGCAGCCTGACCATTCCATTTATGTTGCATTTTCTGGGGAATCCGGATCCCGGGCCCATTGCAGCCGGATATGTCGGCACTGTTCTCATGAGCAGCATGCTGCTGGCCATGGGTATGGCCGTTTCGGCCTTTTTTTCCGACCAAGTGGTTGCTTTTATACTGGCCCTGGTTGCAGGAATCTTTTGTTTCCTGGCAGGAACGCAGTTCACATCCACCTTTCTTGACGGGTGGCTGCCCGGCCTTGGTTCATTTCTCAGGGAAGCAGTAGGTCTTGGCAGTCATTTTTCATCCTTTCAGAAGGGAGTCCTGGATCTCGGGGACGTGCTCTTTTTCGTATCATATACAGTCATATTCCTCGTTATCAACGGCCTTGCACTTGAGGCCTATCTGAAGCGCAGGATGAACAGGGGCTTCATTCCGGGCATGGTACTCCTTCTCGGCATAGGCATATTCTTTAATGCAGCAGTATCCAATATCAGGCTTTACAGGCTGGATTTGACCCAGAACGGTATTTACACCCTGTCTTCCGGTACAAAGAAGGTACTTGAAAGGCTCCAGGTGCCCATTACAGTTACATACTATTGCTCGTCCAGGGACAAGCTTCCTACTGCCATGAAGGAGCTTCCCAGGGACGTGGCGGACATCCTGGAGGAGCTCTCCAGGCTTTCATCCAGTTTTTCTTACAAGATAGTAGATCCGGACGACCTTCCGTCAGACAAGAAAGGTGAACTGGAAAAAAGAGGGATTTCTCCTTTCAGCGCCCAGACCATTGAAAAGGATGCAGTTAATATCAAACGGGTCTATTCAGCCATTGCCCTTTCATACCTGGACAAGAAGGTGGAGGTAATTCCTCAGGTTGTACCCGATTCCCTGGGGAATCTTGAATACGACCTTGTTTCAAAGATCTACCGTCTTACCCTGCCGTCTGCTCCAAAGGTTGTCCTGGTGGCGCCCCTTGAGGAAGTACCTCCCCAGATGGCCATGATGTATCAAAGGATGGGCCGGCCCGTGCCACCGGCAGTGGACAGGTTCAAGATGCTGGTGCGGCTCCTGGAATCCCAGGGCTACCAGGTGGTTCGTCAGAAGATCACAAAGGATTCACCCATTCCTGATGATGCGTCAGCCCTGGTGGTAATAGGCCCAAGGGACCTGAACGACAGGCAGGTCTATGAAATAAGGCGTTTTCTTCATTCCGGCAGACCGGTCTTCGTTGCCGCCCAGAAATACACCTACCGTTACATGGAAGGACCCAAGGGCATGGAGGTCACTGCTGAAAAACAGCAGACAGATGCTGACAAGCTCCTGGAAGGACTGGGTATAAGGATCAACGATGACATGCTCTTTGATGAAAAGCATATTGTGCTTTCCATTGAAAGCACCAGGCAGATGGGGCTTTTCACCGCTGTAGTGCAGACACCGGTAAACTTTCCCATGCAGATCCAGGTATTTCCCGACCAGATGAACCAGGACATATCCATAACCGGGAACCTGCCCGGCCTCCTTTATCTTTGGGGAAGCGCCCTTGATATTGATGATAATGCAACGAAAAAAGACGGCCTGAAAAAGATCCTTCTTTTCACCTCCAGCAGCAGAAGCTGGACCAGGCCATGGCATTTCGGCCCTCTTTCCCAGGAAGACATGACCCCGCCTGAAAAGGGACTTAAAAAACATCCCCTGGCGGCAATAGTTGAGGGACGATTTCCAGATCCTGCACAAGGTGGGGAAATTCCCGCCTGGCCAGGCGACAATAATGAGTCTGGTAAGGCAGATTCCAATAAAAAGGAGAAGAAACCTGCAGCCGCACCCTCTTCAGACAAGGCTGAAGCAGAAAAGTCACCTGTGGCCCAGGCAAGACTGGTGGTTGCCGGTTGCAGCGAGATGTTTTCCGATTCCGCCCTTACGGCCCTGAGTAATGCGGCCTTTTTCCTGAATACCATGGATGCCCTCTGCCTTGGCCCTGAACTTATCAATATCAGGACGAAGATGCAGGTCCAGCGTTTCATAACACCTGTCAGCTCAAGGGAAAAACTTCTCTGGAAGCTCTTTGCCATGTTTGCCGCCCCTGTTTTATGGACGGCTTTCGGTGTACTCAGGGCAGTGAGAAGGAAAAAGAAAAGAAGCAGGTGTCAGGGACCTGTTCC
>JALVJO010000054.1 GCA_027028245.1 Deltaproteobacteria bacterium | reverse complement strand
GACACGAGGGTGCGCCTCAGGAATGAAATGGCTTCTTCTATGGCCAAATATTCCGTCTCTGACTCAGGATTCCATGACCTGAAATCCTGATTTTGGGATTCATCCAGTCTGAATGCAGGACTCCTTAAATCAAACACGGGCATACGATTCCATGACTCCGGCAAGATGGAAGGTCTGATGGCACTGTCCCTGAAACCGAGATAAAGCGCCGCATCTTCTGACAAGTCTGCATGGGACTCGTTTATTATAGCACTTATCCAGCTTCTGGAAGCCTTAGCATCTGTAGCCTTAATATATATGGGATTTTCAGGTCTGAGCCACTCGTCGAGCTGTCTCTTCATCTGTTCACTGTCATCCAGGATTACAGGAATGACGTGCTTGCCAGCTTGGTTCGCAAGATCTATTTCTTTCTTTACCCAAGCCGAATTCCACGATTTTTCAGAGAGAAAAAGGGAAACAGCCGCAATATCTTCTCCCAGGAGGGCCTGTTGAATTTCCTTGTCAAGGCTCTGGCCGAGTACAGGCATGAGGTCATTTTTATCCCGCCACGGGGTGACGCCGAATGGCGCTCCACTGGCGATGAACCGGGTAACCTCCTCTTCATCTTCATGGCTGTAGCTTATAAAAGTCTTAATCACGCCTTTCAATGTCTCTACCTCCCATTTGCCTTCAACAGGTTTTTCAGGCTCCATGGTTCCATATCCTGCCGCCGTTCTGGCACCTATCCCATAATATTCCAGGGCCTCGGCAAGAAGGGCCTCCGTACGGTCCAAGAGGTAAGAGGATTCTTTATCAAGGCACATTGTCCGGAATACAAATTTTGTATCCTCCTGGAGTGCCAGGTGATAAATGGGTACGGGTGACTCAATATCAAGAGGGCACGGATAATCACCTTTAAGGAACCCTCTTTTGGGATACGGCATACTATAGTAGTCAAAGTGATGATTACATATGCAATCCATGCCAAGCATCGGCCAGGTGACAGGATATGCCGGCAAAAAGATTACCGAGCCCCTGGTAAAGGGCTCGTTGTCTGTCCCCATTATATCTTCCACATGCCGTTCCTTGCCGCACACCCTGGCCCATGCCCTGCATAGCCCCTTTATGGAAGTGCCTGGCAAAAATGGTACGCCGCACGCTCGGTCTAAGATGAAACCGTTTTCAGTAGGGTGATCCAGTCCGAGTCCAATGGCCAGGGGTCCGGTAAGGCGAAATTCTATCTCCCTCCCCTTATTTACCTGGATGATTTCTCTAAGTCCTTCATGAATCCTTGAAAGCTTCTCTATAAACCAGGGTTTATTCTTTAACGTGTTGAATCTCTCGCAAAATTTTTGCAGGGAGTTTGATACAGGTCTGTCAAGTATGATATTTCCTTCCTTTTTACCCCAGCAGGGAAAGTAACGGTCAAATAACAGCCCTGGATGGGCAAGATCATTCCCTGACAGACGTTTTACCGCATGCCTTTCCGGGACAGGGGGAATGTCAGCCATATTACCTATCCTCCGCCCACAGAGCCTCTGCAATCAGCTTGGCCTGTTCAAGAAATGCAAGGGCCTCTGCCTGTGCTGCCTCATATTCTGTACGTTTCGCAGAAATGCAGGCGTCAAGGAAGGTTTTCAATGGGTTTTCCCTGCTAGGGCTGCCCATGCTGGTTAATGGTTTTACAGGACACCCATCAAGCAGCCATTCGGCAAGTATTTTCCCTATGGCCCTGTGCTTATATTCTGAAGATGCACAA
>JALVJO010000053.1 GCA_027028245.1 Deltaproteobacteria bacterium | reverse complement strand
CTGGAAAAACAGTGGTAAAGGTTGAGCTCTCCGATGAGGATAGACTTAACTTTGAAAACCAGCAGTTTGAGATATGCTTTTTCCTGGACAATGAATTCTATGCAGAGGATGAGACCGGTTATACCCCTTTTAATTGGGTATGGAACCTGTCCGATGTGCCAGAAGGAGAACATCTCCTCACGGTCAATATTTCCAGCTTTAAGGACCAGGTAGGAGTTCTTACAAGGAAGGTCCGGGTGGTGCGGTAATGAAAGCCGTGGTTGCCTGGAGCACCTACCGGTTATTATGTGGCCTGTTCATAACCTTGGTCTTCATGGTCTTGGCATCGTGTGCCCGATTAGGCGTCCAGGATACCTCTACGCACCATGCAGGCCCCAGGATTACCGTCGAAGAATTGGTTTACGACTTTGGAATTGCCGGGCCAGAGGAAAAGATAAAACACACGTTCAGGTTCAGAAATAGCGGTAACTCCGTCCTAAAGATCTACAGATATGACACGAGTTGCGGATGCCTTGCGTCCTTGCTGTCCAGGAAGGTCATCCCGCCCGGAGGTACTGGCGAGATAAGGGTTACCTTTCATACAAGACGCTTTGAAGGGAAGCAGGAAAAGACCATTACCCTCTATTCCAATGATCCTGAAAGACCCAAGCTTAGGCTTGTTGTGCGCGGTATAATCAAGAAAGATATTGCCGTTGTGCCTTCAGGAGTCAACTTCGGGAAAGTGAAAAAGGGCCAGGCCATTACCAGGCACGTAAGAGTTCTTGAGCTTTCCAGGAACAGGCTGGAGATCAAAAAAGTTGACTATGACCCCAGGCTTTTTTCCGTAAAGACTTCCAGATACAAAGATGAAAACAGCAGGGGAATAGATATCGAGATAACACTGGTACCTGGCATCCCTGCAGGACGACTTAACGAGGTGATCACTCTCCATACCAACCTCAGGAAAAGGCCACGGATAGACGTACCTGTGTGGGCCGATGTCCTTGGAGGTATCCATGTAGAACCGGATATGCTTGCTACAGGAAAGGTCAGGAAGGGAGAAACTGCCCAAAAAAGGATAAGGGTTTTCAGTAAAGATTCGGAGTTTTCAGTTCAAAAGGTAAAGTGTGATTTGCCATTTGTTAGCCTTAGAGTACGCACGATTAAAAAACGAAAGGATTATGAGATCGCATTGACATTCAGCAGGCTCAGTCCGGCCGGGAACTTTTCAGGGACAATAGACATCTACACGGATGATCCGGATCAGGGTGTTATCCATGTTCCTGTTTATGGTGTGCTTCAAAAATGAGAAAGGAGGCATTGATAATGAGATGTAGTGGAATGCATGGGGTTTTGCCTTTATGCCTTTTCACTATACTGGTTATTTTTTCTCTTTATTGGATATCTGATACAACTGAAGCCAGCGAAGAAGGACGTTTTGCACAGGCCCAGGCCCTTGTTGAAAGGATTGTTTCAACACATCCTGAAATAGTGAGACTCAGCATTCACGCCGTGCCTGCTGGGGAAAAACAGAACAGGATCATTGCCTGCAACATAAAGGAGAAGATTGGAATGCCCTCGGACCCGGAGGATCTGGAGGTTATGAGAGGTAAGAGGATCGTAGTTTTAAAGAAAGGAACCAACCTGGACGTAACTCTGCCAATCCTTGACAGATCTGGAAGACCTATTGGTACGGCCGGAGTGACTCTTCCTTTACGCAGGGGGCAAAGCGAAGAGCAGGTAGTTGAAAGGGTCAGGTTTATTGCCAGGTTTCTAAATTCTGCCATTCAGGATGCAGGGGGACCGCTCTGGTAGTAAAGTAAAAAAAGGGCGAAACAAACCCCGGACAGGAGGTGTTGAATGATATCCATAGAGATTCCTGATGATGTGGCAGCACAGTTGAGGTTGCCTCCCAAGAGTCTGGAGCTCCAGCTAAAGCGGGAGCTGGCAATCCACCTCGTGCGGGAGGGGATTTGCACCCCGGCCCAGGGAGCCCGCTTGGCCCAGATGCCTCGCTTGGCATTTGAACGTCTGCTGGGCGAGAGGAGGATCCCTTTAACCGGGGCAATGCAAGACATAAAAAGAGAGCTTGAGGCCATTGATTCCCTGTGATTGTTTCAAACACTACACCTATCAGCAATCTTGTCCAGCTTGGGCTCATAGAATTGCTGCACGAACTCTTTGGAACCATAACGATCCCAGGAGCAGTAGCTTCAGAGCTGAACGAAGGACGCGAATTCCTGGGGGACTGGCACAAGGCATGCGGAGATACCGTTCGGATAGTTGCCATGGAACGAGACCCTCTCACTGAACAGTTGCTGTTAAATCTTCATCCGGGTGAGGCTGAAGCCATAGCCTTGGGAGTACGCCACAAGGCCAAGATATTGCTTTGTGATGATTTGGAGGCCAGAAAAGTGGCTGTTTATCACGGTCTCAAAGTAACCGGAACCCTCGGTATCCTTGTAAAGGCCAGGCTTGATGGCTTGATCCAAGCCGTGACCCCTCAAATGGATAGGCTGCGGAAAGAGGTGCATTTCTGGTTCACGGAAGAGCTCTATCACCAGATACGGTCCCTTGTGAGAGAGGATAAATGAGCTGTCTAATCCGATTGATCATTATTTCCCTGTTGTTTATGTCCGGCTGTTCGTCCCAGGAACCTAAAGAGGTGGTGGTCTACACCTCTGTGGACCGGGTATTTTCAGAACCCATACTGAAAAGGTTTCAGGAAAAGACAGGCATAAAGGTAGAGGCTGTCTACGACGTTGAAGCCAGCAAGACAACGGGGCTTTTCAACCGCCTCCTTGCTGAAAAGTCTCATCCAAGATGCGATGTTTTCTGGAATTCCGAGGTCGGTCGGACCATCATCCTGAAACAGAAAGGTGTTCTTGCCCCTTATATCTCTCCATCGGCACATGATATTCCATCTCGTTTCAAGGACCTTGAGGGTTACTGGACAGGATTTGCGGTAAGGGCAAGGGTCTTGATCTATAATTCAGACCTGCTCAAAGAAGAAGACCTGCCCCATTCCATCTTCGATCTTGCACTGCCGAAATGGAAGGACAGGGTGGCCATGGCCTTACCTCTTTTCGGCACCACTGCCACCCATGTGGCAGCCCTTTGGAGTTATCTCGGGGAAGACAGAACCAGACAGTATTTGAGGGCGTTAAAGAAAAATGGGATTCTAATTGTAAACGGGAATTCCGTGGCCCGTGACCTGGTGGTAAAGGCAAGGGTCCCCATAGCATTCACAGACACAGACGATGTCAATGCGGCCGTGCAGGCAGGAATGCATGTCGGCACGATCTTTCCGGACCAGGACGGTATGGGCACCCTGTTCATACCCAACACAGTGGCAATGATAAAGGATTGCCCGCATCCTGAAGAGGCCAGACGCCTCATTGATTATCTTCTAAGTCGAGAAGTGGAAAGCAGACTTGCTTTTTCTGAATCAGCCCAGATACCAGTGCGGGATGATGTGGAAAGGCCTGAAAGCGTCCCCTCCCTGTCATCTGTCATGGACATGAAGATTGACTACTTGGTCATTTCAAGGAACATGGAGGCGGCTACCAGGTTTTGCCAGGAGCTTTTCGTGCGCTGAAGGTTCTTATACTATAGCAAATGTTAAAATGTCGTCAGGGCGTCCTTTATCCAGTCCTTTTCATCTTTTTGCTAATTGTCATAGTGCCGATAGTATATTTAGTATTAAACCCTTTTTGGGATCAGGGGCATCTTTCATACCGCTGCCTGAAAGGCTTGATTCTGAGTGCCCGCCAGTTACATCTACTCAAGACCAGTATATTCCTTGCAGCAAGTGCAACCTGCTTAGCCCTTTTCCTCGGCATTCCGTATGCCGTCTTATTGGAACGTGTATCCATACCAGCAAGGTCTTTCTTTGCTGTTGCCTATCTTATTCCTGTTCTGATTCCCCCGTATATCCAGGCCATAGTCTGGGATTCGCTTTTTTCTAATGCTCATTTCAGTTTTGGGATTTCCCCGTTTTGGGCTGCATCTATATCCCTTGCCTTGTCTTATTTCCCATATATTACACTCCTTGCCATAGGCGGTCTTAAAGGCATTGATGCAGGTTGCGAAGAGGCTGGGCTGATCCACAGGGGAAAGTGGCCCACGTTAGCCCGTGTCACCCTCCCAATGACAGCTCCCCACATAGTCACTGGGGCACTCTTTGTATTTATATTTTCCATTATTGATTTCGGGATTCCTGATATCTTTCGCTTGAGGGTCTATCCTGTGGAGATATTTATCCAGTTCAGCGGACTCTATGATGAAAAGGCCGCCATGATCCTGGCCCTTCCCATTCTGATCATAATGGCCCTTCTTATCCTGTTACAGGTAATGTATATGAAGGGGAAAAGTTACATAGGATTTTCTAAGGCCGTGGTTCAACGGCCTTTTTGGACCTCGTGGCGGGCCCGTCTCCTTGCCATAGCCTTCGTCGTTTCTGTCTTGTTTTTTTCAGCTTTCATACCAATAGCCGTTTTAACAAGACAGGTTGGATCTTTTGAACTCCTTGCAAATGTGCTGCATACCTCCTGGTATGACCTGTTTTACAGCCTTGTTTTGGCCTTTTTGGGTGGTTTGATCATGGCTATAATGGCCTTTTTCATTGCCTATTTTTTGGAAAGGATGTCTGAAGGGAAATGGAAAATCCTCTGGGAATATCTGACACAACTTCCCTTTGCCATCCCTGCCATCCTTCTTGGGATTGCCCTCATAAAACTCTGGAACCAGCCGTTTTCAGCCTGGCTTTATCAGACCCCGCTTATGGTCCTGTTGGGATATATTGCCCATTATATTCCTTTTTCCATACGAACAATGGCTTCATCACTGAAACAGGTTAATCTTCAATTGGAAGAGGCTGCCAGCCTGGCAACCCACAATTGGATGAGGATCATGGGCCATATTCTTTTGCCGCTCACGAGAGGAGGGATTTTGACAGCCTTTTTTATAGGCTTTGTTCTATCGTTAGGTGATCTCGGTGTTACCCTTCTCGTTATTCCGCCAGGACCTTCCACTATCCCTGTTAAGATCTATAATT
Source organism: Deltaproteobacteria bacterium (assembly GCA_027028245.1). Classification (GTDB taxonomy): domain Bacteria; phylum Desulfobacterota; class Dissulfuribacteria; order Dissulfuribacterales; family QOAL01; genus QOAL01. The sequence goes on along the minus strand of JALVJO010000053.1, from coordinate 341 downwards.
TTATGCACTATGGGGCAGAGGACAAGGTGGCAGCCTTGTCCTTGACGCTTGTGGTGCTTCAGCTGATTTTTGCAGCAGGGATATGGGGCTTATACCGCGTGATTGGTCCAGTTTATGAAAAAAGGCGCTAAATGATTTCGGTGAGAAAAATTTCAAAAAGTTATGGTGCTTGTGCTGCAGTAAGGGGGGTGAGCATCTCTGTGGACAAAGGGAAAATATTGGCAGTGCTCGGACCCTCGGGTTGCGGCAAGACCACCCTGTTGCGGCTTATAGCCGGCCTTGAAAGGCCGGATGCAGGAACAGTCGAATTAAAAAATCAGAAGGCCAGTTCTCCTAATAAA
>JALVJO010000052.1 GCA_027028245.1 Deltaproteobacteria bacterium | reverse complement strand
ACGGAGGAGACCATGCCCAAGATCAAGTACCGGTTTTCATTGAGCCAAGACGAGCGTGATGAGCTAAAATCCATTGTTGCCAAAGGAAAGCATAGATCCCAAAAGGTGCTTAATGCATGGGAGCATTCCCTGTTTGTCTGACCTGTTAAACAATTAATATTTCGTTCTGCAATTTTTTTCTGGACAAATCCTGTCATGTGGTGTAAATGACACTGACGGGAGGTTGTTATGAAGATTTGCAGTAATGGAACCATTTCATTTTCTGGCCGCATCTTTACCGAGGCTGATCTTGCTGAAATCGCGGATATTACGGAGACTTTCAGCGCGTTAAGCAGAAACGAAATTGCCGGGACAGTTTGTGAATGTCTAGACTGGTGCCGCGCTAATGGAAAATATAAACAGCGGGAATGTTATGAGTTTTTAAATTTACTGGAGGAACAGGGTATCATCAGTCTGCCTCCGAAGAAATCCACCAAACCTCGTGGTACGCGCACTCGTATTTCAAGGACTTTTACAGGGGAACCGCAAAGTCCGGTAGTCGGAGCAGTCAATGATTTCCTGCCTGTTAGCCTCAGTGTTGTCACCGACAAAGAAGAACAGAATTTATGGAAAGAGTTCATAGAACGGTACCATTATTTGGGTTTCAAGGTTCCCTTTGGTGCCCATATGAGATATTTTTTCCACATCACTGTAAATGGCAGAAAGCAAGTAGCAGGCTGTCTGCAGTTTTCCAGTCCCGCATGGCGCATAGCCTGCCGTGATAGATGGATAGGATGGGACGATGCTGTCAGGGGAGCAAATCTTCAACGCATAATTAACAATAGCCGTTTTCTTATTCTTCCATGGGTCAGTATCAGGAATCTGGCTACCAAGGTTTTAAGTATTGCTCTGGGCAGTATAGAGGATGACTGGGCTAAACGTTATGGCATCCGTCCGGTTTTGGTAGAAACCATGGTTGACCCCTCAAGATATGAGGGGACCTGTTACAAGGCGGGCAACTGGATAAAGCTGGGAAGCACCAGTGGTAGAGGCCGTATGGACAGGAAAAATGTACGACAGAATTTCTGTCCCAAGACAGTTTATGTCTATCCGCTGCACCATGATTTTCAGAATATTCTCAAAGGGGTCTGAGCATGGGTGCAGTACAGGTTTTGTCAATCACAGATCCTTTTGAGGAGTTCAGGGAGATGGCTCATGAAGCAGTTGATGAATGGGTAGAAAAATTTCGGGATTTTTTCAAAAAAGGTGATCCTCCAACTATAACCGAGATAACTGAGCGATTTAACGAGACGAAGCGTGCCTTTTTCGGACAATGCCTTGAAAGCATGCTCCAAACCCTTGCAGCAGATTTTTTGAGACAGGAATATGCCTCATGCCCTGTATGTAGCCGTCTGCTTCGCTGTAAACGTATAGACAAACGAAAGGTATCAACTATTCCTGGCGATTTTGTTCTGCCCAGGCCTTATTTTCACTGTGATGATTGTGGATGCGGCTTTCATCCTCTGGATGAACATCTTGAAATTATTCAAGATGTGCACCAACTGGATATTCAGCAAAAGATTGCCAAATTAGCTGCGGATTTGCCATATGAGAGAGCTGTTGAACATTTCACCGATTTGACAGGCATAGAGGTATCCAGCCATTTTGGTCATAAAACATTAAATGCCATAGGGGAAGAAGCGACTGCGGAAGTAGTGATTCCCGATATGGAGGAAATATCCAGAAGGATTCATGCGCTATCAGATG
>JALVJO010000051.1 GCA_027028245.1 Deltaproteobacteria bacterium | reverse complement strand
CCGCATCTTACCGCATCATCATCTATTTTCTGATAAATATATGCCTCTTTCATGACCATGACCTCCAAGTGCAATTCATTTAAGTAAAAATATTTTTATAGAATATAAGTACGAAGACCCTCTTTGTCTGTAAGGGAGACAAAAAAGATATGCAGCCCTTTGATTCAGACCGGAAAAAAATAACAGCGGCATAAAAAGCCGGCCTGAGATACTGGATCAGTTTTACATATTCCAATGCAAGACCGATAAAAGATATAGGGAAGTGAACCGCGACCTGCGGCCTTTAATTCATTTTCCTAAGGGTATGCCGGCAGTGTCAGAAAAAAAATTTGGTTCCGGCATTTCCGTCAAGGTCCTGAAATAAATGGAGGTTCTTTAACGGACATGGAAGAAGTTCTGGTGAAAAAGGGAGAGACGGTAGTCTCTGACAATAAAGACACAAGGCTCACGGCCAGATCCCTCGGCGCTGCGCTGGCAGTAACAGCCTCTGATCCTTCTGCCGGGGTTTCTGGCATGGCTGTCTGCATACTCCCTAAGAAAACGGACAAGACCTGTGAAATTCCAGATATATTGGAACAGATGAGAGACCTTTTTAAAGATATGGTCACCAAGGGTGCCCGCCCCCAGAATATGATGCTGTTCCTGGCAGGGGCAGCGGGTTTTGCAGATGAACCCGAAGACATGGCACTTGGCAAAAAGCTATATAAGACAGCGGTGAAGACCCTGAGGAAAAACGGCCTAAAGATCACTGCAGATCACGTAGGCGGCCCGCTGAACAGGAATGTGTCCGTGGAAGTAGGTGACAAACATTTAACTGTTGCCATGCTGGACGAAAGGGAGGTGCGCCTATGACCACTGCTGCCAGTCCAAATTTTACCCTGGATGCCGTTTTTGAATCCATGGCAGACCTGCCGGTATTTCCCAAGATCGTCCACAAGGCCCTTCAAACCCTTGACGATCCCCAGAAAAAGATAGCCGATGTATCGGCCATTGTGAAATTCGATCAGGGACTCGTGGCGAACATACTGAAGCTGACCAACTCCGCCATGTTCGGGCTCAGGCAGCAGGTAACCGACCTGGATACGGCCCTTGCCCTTCTCGGCAATCAGAAGATCAGGGAAATACTTGTGGCAGGTGCTGCCCTGCCCTACCTGACCAAACCACTTTCAGGATACGAGATGTCGCCGGAGGACCTGTGGGTGCATTCCATGGGTTGTGCCGTGGTGGCAGACGTAATAAGCAAAAAAATAGAATATTCAGCCGGTGCGACCCTTTTTACAGCAGCCCTGCTTCACGATATAGGGAAAATTGTTCTGGATCTTTACGTCGGGCCCAGGCTCCAGGAAGTCCTCGTGGTTTCAAAACAGCGTGGAGGAAATTTCTCCGAGGCTGAATGGATAGTTCTGGGTACAGACCATGCACTGGCTGGCTCTACCATACTGAAAAACTGGGACTTCCCCCCAGATATATGCAGGGCTGTACGACGGCATCACGATCCCGATCTCTATATTCAGGACAGCTTGTCCTGCCTGCTGGCACTAAGCAATATAATAGCGGTACAACTAGGCTTTGGCGTAGGAACAGACGGATTCAGGTACCATGTAGAGCCGGGACTCCTGGAAAGGGCCGGCCTGACCCAGGAGGATTATTACTGGTGCCTGGAAAATTCACTGGCAAGGTTTTACGAGGCTGAAGACATGCTGAACATGATCATGAATTGACCGCTGCCCTTGAAAAACCCACCTATTTCTCACTTAAAGGACAGTTATCGCATGCAGGACGCCTTGGCTTGCAGAATGTCTTTCCAGCAGCCACGAAAAGTGCATGGAACTCGTTAAACAGACATACGTCCCCGGGTAAATTTTCCATGAAGAAATCCCTGAGCATGTGATAATCCCAGGATTCATCTATGATGTCATGCCTTTCCAGAATTCTGAAAGTGTAGGCATCAATTACAAAGGAAGGTTTCCCAAGGGCATAAAGCAATATACTGTCTGCCGTCTCCGGTCCGATGCCCCTGACTCCTAAAAGGTACTCTCTTACGACCATGTCATCGGATTCTGCCATCCTTGTCATGGAGCCCTGGAACTGTTCCTGCAGCAGTGCAACGAAATTTCTGAGCCTTCCTGCCTTGATATTATAGTAGCCTGCAGGCCTGATAAGTGCAGCAAGTTCCTTCTCGGGCATATTCCATATGGCAGACGGGGAGAGACTGTTGGATGCCTTGAGGATGGAGATGGCTTTTTCAACATTTTTCCAGGCAGTATTCTGGGTAAGTATGGCACCGACGGCTATTTCAAAAGGGGTTTCACCAGGCCACCAGTACTGGGGCCCAAAAAAATCATACAGCTTCCAGAACAATGAAAAAAGAAACTCTGAGCTGCCTGATGAACCAGAACGGGCCTCCAGTTCCTCGATATGGGTCCTCTTACACTTCTTCTGCCGCTGCTTCAATAAGAGCCTCCGTTTGCTGCAGATCCTTTTTCAACTCCCTGGTTAGGAGCTTATTTACGGGCTTTATTTTGTCAAGACCCGCCTGGTTCAAAGCTGCAGGAGGCACTGAGAAACAGCATGGAGAATCATCCCAGTAACCGGCTGTCTTGGCCATGAGATCACTCATGGCCACAAGGACCACTGTCTTGCCGGCATGTTTTGGAATTTCGTCCCAGTTCCCGAATGACGGATGATGGTGGTATCCTATTGTGGTGCAGATAAGCTCAGGAAGTTTCCAGTACGTGGATAAAAGATATCCCATCCGGCAGTGATCCAGCCCGTAAATGCCGGCCTCTTTCAAAACAGAAAAGCTCTCACAGGGCGTGCCCGAATCTTCTGCCGTGTCTTTTCCTCCGCCTCCAAGCCCCCTTAGAAGAAATTTTCCAACATCATGGAGCAGTGAACATGTAAAGACCGTGGGAGCTATTTCACTTGTAGTAAGCCCTGAGCTGAAAAGGAGATGCCTGGCACATACTGATGCCGCTGCTGCATGACGCCAAAGCCGCCTCATTTCCTGTTTTTCAAGCTGTGCAAAGGGCTTTATGGAAGAGGCTGCAAGCATCTGGGTCACCAGCAGCCATATATTGTTGAAGCCCAAAAGTACTACGGCCTGCTGAAGTGAGGTCACCCTGGACTGGCCATAGGCTGCTGAATTGACCACCCTTAGTACCTTGGCAGAAAGCACTGGATCTGTGCTTATAAGCTCCACCACGCGCTTAATATTGGCTGCCGGATCTCTCAACATGCGGGAAAGCTCTATTATCGCACTTGGAAGCTCGGGAGACTGACGAATTATATCTATCAGAGCTGCATCTTCATCAGTGATGGGCCTTTCCGGATTCGGCATCTCCAGGCCTGTGGCATCCACCATGAATACACGTGGGCCTTCTTCCTGGGGAGCAACGCCCCTGCCCGGCATGTATATGGCTTCTTCACTGTAGTCCTCCCGGTCTGTCCTGTTCTGCTCTCCGGGCCTTGGGACATGTCCCCCTGAACCTTCCTTCCTGATGAAAAAAAGGAGAATAAAGACAAGTGCCGCTACGGCTCCAGCTGCTGCTATCAGCCATAATAAAAGAGAGTTTGAAAAGATCGACACTGGCTAATCCGACCTCAAAAGAAACATGTATATCCAGAAACCAAACACCCCGACAAAGATCCCTCCGAAGGCCCCGATATGGTGGAGTTCCAGTTCCCCATTCCTGGGAAGCAGATAAAAGCATGCAACCCAAAGTATGACTGACCCTATAAACACAGACAAGGTCTTTCGAAATTTCATGAAAAAAAGTGCTATACAGATGATTGCTGCCGGCCCCCAGAAATAGGGATTTTTCAGGATGTTTACAGGATCCGTGGATGAAGCAAATTTTATCAGGTTTTCCGTTTTCAGGGCCTCGGCCACGGCATGCCAGTCTATATTGTCAAACATGACGGTCCTCCTTGATATATTATCGACAAGAAAGCCCGTTTCCTGAACTGTGAAATGAAGCATTCAATCCGGTTCATGTACCTGTTTGAATAGAAAGTTTCCCATGCAGGTGATAGAATCAGGGCCATGCCGTACGGACAAATCCTGGAAATAATGGTGGCGCTCATCCTTCTGAGCGGTGCTCCTGAAAAAGCCCCGCTCAGCATGAGTCCTTTAGCTGGTAGTGCACTATGGGCGCTTAAGGCTGCCTGCTGGTATGCTGTTTGCGCTTCAGCCTTTAAACTTCGTGATAAAGGAAGCAGAAGCAGAATCTCAAGGATTGAATTCTGGGAGTGGGCCGCCCTTCTGCCCTTTGCGGCAGATATCTATTTCCTCGGGGCAGGCAGCCTGTTTGGAGAGATTTCCTCGCTTTTCAACCTGGACTCCATCAAGGATATCCTGGGGCTGCTTCTCTTCTTCCTGTATATTTCCATGGTCTGGTCGGCAGACCTGCGGTCTCGAGAATCCGCCCAGGTCCTGAGGAGAACCGTACTTTCGAGGCTGAGACTCCTTTTCCCGATAATCCTTCCCTATTTCATCCTGGTAGTATCTGCCGACATCCTGGAAAAACTGCCCCTGCCTTTTCTTCAACGGCTTTTATCATCAGAATATTCCGACGCCCTTTTCTTCGTGCTGTTCATACTTTTTTTTCTTTTTCTGCTCCCACCCCTGGTGGTAAGGCTCTGGCGTTGCAATCCCCTGCCTCAGTCGGATCTAAGGCATAGGATAGAAGGCGTCCTGGCAAAACAGAAAATCAGATTTTCAGACATAATGCTGTGGACTACCGGGGAAACCATGGCATGTACCGCAGCTGTAATGGGGATTCTTCCAGGATTCAGGTATATCCTCCTTACGCCCTGCCTTATCAAATATCTCCTTCCGCAGGAGATCGAGGCAGTCATTGCACATGAAGTAGAACACGTCAGGCGCAGGCATATTCTCTGGTACGTACTGTTTCTGGCAAGTTTTTCAGCCATACTTTACAGGCTTGCGGGTCCGGTAATGACCTGGCTGCTTTCCACGCAAACTGCCATTAAATTTATACTTTTTACCGATACCATGCCGACACAGCTGATCTCGCTTCTCAGTGCTCTTCCCATCGGCATACTCATAATCCTGTATTTCAGGTTTCTAATGGGCTTTTTTATGCGAAACTTTGAACGTCAGGCCGATATGGCTGCTTTCAAGATTCATGGCCACCCCTTCTTCTTAATCAATGCCCTGAAGAAGGTGGCACTCCTTTCGGGCATCAACCCGGAAAAGCCGAACTGGCACCATTTCTCCATTGCAGAACGCATCAATTTCCTGGAAAATGCCTATGAAAACCCGCAGCTTCTTTCTGAACATGAACACAGGATCAACCTTACCCGGGGGATCTTTGTGGTTACAGTCTGCGTCCTCCTGGCACTTCCATCAGCCCTTCCTGTAAAGACATGGAAAGACCAGGCTCACTCAAATATTTTAAAGCTCTACTACAAGAAACTTGCAGGACAGGATGAAAAGAATCCCAGGCTCTATCTCCTTTTGGGAGAAATCGCCTTTGAACAAAAAAGATATCCAGAGGCAGTTGAGGCCTATAAAAAGGCCCTTGAGATAGACCCTGAAAATGCCGAGGCACTGAATAACCTGGCATGGCTCTATATCAAAGCAGAAGACCCCAGGTTCAGGCATCCAAAGGATGCCCTGCTCCTGGCAATGGAAGCCGCCAGGATCAGGCCTGAATCCTTCATACTGGACACCCTGGCCGAATGCCTTTTCCAGAATGGTTATGCGGATCAGGCATTAAAAACCGAGGAGGAAGCCTTGAAAAAGGCCAGGAAGAACAGGGCCTATTACGAAAAACAGATTCGAAGATTCAAAAAAAAGCTGAAAAAGGCCTCATGAGCTGGCAGCCTCCTGGCTGACCCCGGCATGTTTTTCAATGATGAGACTAACTGCACCGAAGAGTTCTCTCATCTTGAAGGGCTTTCTCAGGTAAGGCAGGTTGTATCTTTTAAGAAACTCCTGGGTCTCCAGGTCTGAAACCATTCCTGTGGTGAAGAGGATCCTGTCCCTGTACTCTGGAAAATCCTCTGCCAGTCTTTCATACATCTCCATGCCGTTCAGTTCCGGCATCTTGAGATCCGAGACGATCACATCAAAATCGTGCCTCTTTATACGCTCCAGGGCCTCCAGACCGTTTGATGCCCGCACGGCCTGGAAATTTTCGGAAAATACCTCCATGAGCAGCTCTGAAATCTCGTATTCATCATCCACCACCAGCACCTTGGGGCGGTTTTGAAATTTCATATTGGTGGAGATGGAATCTGACGGAGGCATAAGTCCCTCGACTGATGCCTCCATAATGGGGAGTTTGATGATAAAAACAGTCTCGCCTCCGCCTGAACGGACGGCTATATCACCGCCGTGCTCCTTTATAATGCCGTGACATATGCTGAGCCCCAAGCCTGTCCCGTTCTTTTTCTGTTTCGTGCTGAAAAAGGGATCAAACACGTTCTTCAGGATTTCTGCCGGAATTCCGGGGCCGTTATCCATGACCGTGATAATCACGTTGCTGGTATCAAAATCCGTCTTGACAACTATTCTGCCCTGCCCGCCTTCCAGGGCATCTATGGAATTTTTGATCAGGTTGGTCAGCACTTGTTCAATCTGATGGGGGTCAGCCATAACCGGAGGGATCATATCGTTCAGTTCTGTTTCAATCTCCGGCCCCGATCCCCCTATGCAGGTTCCCACCATATTGGAGGCATTGCGGATGATCTCGTTTATGTCGCATCGAATCTTTGCTGGTTTCTCCCGTCTTGAAAAAAGGAGAAGGGAATTGACTATGCGTTTGGCGCTGAGAGATGCATTTCTTATTCCTGCTATCCCCTTTTCCAGCTGTTCAGGGTTAAGATCCGGGCTGAGTATTTCCGCATAGCCAAGTATGGGAGTAAGCTTGTTATTGAGCTCATGGGCTACGGCAGCCATCATCTCTCCCATGGTGGCAAGGCGCTCGGCTCTTACCAAGCGGTTCCACAGGACATCACGTTCTGTAATCTCCCTGCAGATCAGGATGACGCCGTTATCAAGGTGCTCGCCGATGGTGTTGGTTATCCTAAGTTCTGCTGGAACGGTGTTTCCCTTGCAGTCCCGAAGGACCACCTCTTCCATGAAAAAGGCGCCTGGGGTTGTCTCAAGTTTCTCTATCTTCTCCCTGAGTACATCCTGGTAGCTGTAATCGACAAAATTCAGAAACGGCTTATTGACCAGCTCCTCAAAGGTGCAGTTTAGGATATCGGCCATCTTGGCATTGGCATAATGAACAAGCCCGTCCTTGACAATCAGGTATCCCTCGTTGAGATCCTCAATGAGTGCCCTGTACCTCTCCTTGGCCAGGGCGATCTCGTCCATCATGCTGATATGCTCCAGGGCACGCTGAAGGGCATGAAACAGGAGATCGAAGTCAAAGGGCTTTATAACGTAATCAAAGGCCCCGTGCCGGAGGGCATCAACTGCGGTCTCCAGGGAGGCATAACCTGTCATGACTATGACCCTGGTCTTAGGACAGTATTCCCGGCAATATTTGAGTATGTCAGACCCGGTGCCGTCTGGAAGAAAAAAATCGGTAATAACCACATCGAAATAATCATGACTGAGAAAATCCAGCCCATCCTCAACCGAGGCAGCCGTGACTGCAGTAAAACCCGAATGGGAAAGCAGCACCTTCAGGCTGTTTCTCATCTCCTTCTCATCATCAATTATCAGAACTGATGCAGAGATACCTGACATTTCCTATTCCTTCCTGCCTCCCGCTTCCTTTACCCTGAGCCTGAGCCTTATTGTGGTCGAGAAACCCTCTTCCTCGACAATGCTCATCTGTCCGCCGCAGGCCTGGACCAGGCCGTAGCATATAGAAAGCCCGAGCCCTGCATTTTTTCCTCCTTTAGTAGATACAAAGGGCTCAAAAATCTTTTCTCTTACCTCTGGAGCGATTCCAGGACCGGTATCTGCCACCTCCAGTACTACGTATTTGGGATCATCCGAATCCCTGCAGGCCCTTATCATGATCCTTCCCGGACCCTCCAGGGCCTCTTCTGCATTTTTTACAAGGTTCAAAAGCACCTGTTTCAGGTTATCCCTGGATATTCCAACAGGCGGCAGGTGTTTTTCTATGTCGGTTTCAAGGCTGACCCCCTTTTCCTCCAGGGTCTTTTTCATCAGGAGTTCCAGTTCCCTGATGACCGACTCCACAGAATCAGTAGTTCCAGGCACTTGTTCCTGCTGACTCCTGGAAAAATCACTCAGCTCCCTGAGGATACGGGCCACACGGTCAATCTCTGAACTTATAGCATCTATTGTGCCGTCTTCTATTTCCCCTGTTTCTTTCTGGATCTTAAGGATGCGCAGAAAATTCTTGATAATACCCAGGGGGTTATTTACCTCATGGACCACCCTCCTGGCCAGCTGGCTGGCCGCGCCGAGCCTTTCAGCCTTGATAAGTCTGTCCTGTGCCTGCTGAAGTTCCCTGGTCTTTTTTTCAAGTTCTGTCTCCAGCCAGATGGCCCTTTGCTTCCTCTCCATCTCCAGCAGCACTTCAGCGGTAACATCCCTGACCAGAAACAGGAGACGATCTACACCGGAGATTGCAACAGGCACCACCCTCACAGATGTCCAGAGCGCAGCCTCATCGCCTTCGCCCAGGCGAAGCCTGCCAAGATCCACTGTCTTGCCCCTGGAAACCCTTTCAACCACTCTTGCCCTGCTGTCAGCAGAAAGTGCCAGCTTGCTGAATATGTCAAGTTCCTCAAAACCAAGGTTATTCATACCAAGAAGCACCCTGCCTGCAGGATTGCAGAACATTATATCACCGGAATAGTCGGCCAGGATAATTCCCACTGGGCTTTTCTTGATAATGGCCTCGTTGATAAGGTGTTCCTTCTCCCAGAGCTGGCGATACCTGAGCCCCTTGAAGACATGGCCCATTTCCCTGGCGAGCAGCATCAGGAAATCCTTTCCAGGTTCAATCTCCACCCACCGATCCCATGATATTGCCAGCACCAGAACCCCTACCCTGCTGCCCCAGGCAAAGACGGGTATGACCAGAAAGTCACCTCCAACATAATCTTCAATCTGCTCGTCTATGATTCTCTTCTTGTGTTTCTTGAAAAAGATATGGGAGTGAACGGGCGTACTGGTCTTAAATGCCTCTTCCCAGATGGATTCGTCAAGACCCAGAATGTGGATCTGCGTTGCCAGGGAGTCATCCCTGGTGCCCCTTGCTGCAAGCCCCAAAAGATTCTGGTTTTTCCAAAGAAAAAAAAGCCCGGTATGGCTGTCTGTAAGCATGCTCAGGGACGCAAAAAGCTCCCTTTCCAGCTCTTCATGATTTGTTACAGTCAAAAGGGCCTCAAGTGTGCCTGCGAGTACGGAAAAATCAAGTGCCTTGCCGGCCAGACGATCCCGGTCCTTTCTGTCCCTGGCATCCAGAGTGGGGAGGGCATCGGACTCTTCTTTTTCGATCTTCAGGCCGAGCTCTTTGCCGGCTGCCCTGATCTGTGCACCTGCCCTCCTGAAAAGATCTTCGGGCCTCAAGCTGCCCTTGCCCAGCTGAAGCCTCTCGTACATGCCTTCAAACTCATGCAGTTCCAAACTGGACTGCCCGGCCATAAAATGGCTCAACAGGTCAGAAAAGAACACCAGTCTTACCATTTTTGAGGAAGAGGCAATTTCAGCGACATCTCTGTGATGATACTTTACGGCATCAAGTATGTTCTGATGTATTCCCCATGCTTTCAGGAGCCTGTATCCTTCCTCCACATGATCTGTGCCCCATACGTCCCTTTCCGAATCCAGAATGGTCTGACCAGTCCTGGGATTCTGAACAATCCTGTCAAAAAACGAGGGATTTTTCACCACAAGGGAAAGTTGGCCGAGGTCGTGAAGCAGACCGGCAAGGAAGGCCTCTTCAGGAGAGCAGTCAGGCGACAGGGAGGAATCCGCAAGGAGTTTTGCAATTATGGCACAGGCAAGACTGTGGTTCCAGAAGGCTGAAATGGAAAAGCTGCCAGGGACATCGAGATGGGAAAAGGACTGACAAACCGCAACAGTTACGGCAAGGTTTCGAATGGTGGGGACCCCGAGATTCAAAGCCGCCTGCGTCAAGGATCTGACAGGTCTGCCTGCGTTCATCAACGGTGAATTGGCAAGTCTTAGTATTTGGGTAGAAAGAGCGGGATCCTTGCTGGCCAGTCCAGCCAGATTTTTCAGTGATCTGGACTCGTCGTCCGTGGCCTCAATCAACCTGAAAACCACCACAGGCAGTGACGGTAATATTTTTCCATGCGAAGTCTTTGGGCAGGTCTTGGCCATTAATTCGTGGTCTAATTTTAATTAGTTTATTGTTATTTAACTTTTTTTTGGAATAAATTCAAGTGATTTCAAAAAAATGGAAAGTTATTAACATTTTTTTAACAAATGAGCCGGTATTCAATTTTTATGTTTGCCTTCAAGGCTTTCCAGGTTATATTTAGAATCATCATTATCTTTTTCGGCCAACAGACATCACCAGTTATGCAATTGAAGCAGCAATTAAGGAACCTAATTGATATTTATTAAGATTATCACTTGGATATCATTGTATTGCTGTTCTTAAAACATTTATAACTTTCTTTATTTTTGTAATTCATCCGGCCCAATATTTTTATCGGTCTTAACAAGGTTGCAATAAACTTAATTATCCGGGTCAGACAACATGAGTAAAAGAGAATTTCTGGAAGTTCCAACGGGCAGTCGGACAGAACTCATTGATATCACGACGAGTATCCAAAAAAAGCTGGATTCCATGAACATGGAATCAGGCCTGCTCTTCATTTACTGCCCTCACACCACCGGTGCCGTTACCATCAACGAGGGAGCCGATCCGGCAGTCAGGGCAGACATAATAAACGTCCTCAACAAGGTGATTCCATGGCATTTTGATTACAAGCACCTGGAGGGCAATTCACCCGCGCATATCAAAGCGTCCCTTATTGGAGAAAGCGTCCATGTCATTGTGGAAAACCGTCAGCTCTGCCTTGGAACATGGCAGCGTATCTTTTTCTGCGAATTCGACGGGCCCAGGAGAAGGAAACTTTGGATCAAGGCCCTGCCGTCATAAGACGGCCTGTTTGAGTATTTTTTCTGAATATGAAAGATCCTTCATAAGACGTGGAGATTTCTTTATCCGGGAAAATGCATGCGCCCCTCGGGTTTTTGAGGTCCAGGTCTTGCTTAAAATCCACAAGAGTCAACATTCTGCTGCGCGATCCAGCCTGCAGCAGCCAGAGGAGAGGAGAAGGAATTGTCTGACAGCAAGAAATCCGTCGGCTTACTGGATATACTGCTGCCCCTTGCAGGCATAGCAGCCATAGTTCATCTTTTTTTCCAATTCCCTTCATTGGCCAATCTTTCGGAAATGGACGTGTTTCCCATAGTCCAGGAAAAGGGAAGCGATCCGGCAAGGGATCTCTTTGTGTTTACGGAACCATATTTCCCTGAAACTTTCGAACTGCTCAGCATGGACCCGGATGCCCTGCTGGAACCCCCGGAAGAGCCCCTCGGACTGGAACGGCCGACGCCTGAACCAAATTTCTATGCCGGTCTCAAGAGGACAAAAGACCGCCTGAGAAAGGGTGAGAGCCCGGCTGCTGCTCTGAAGCGTCATAATATTGACCGTTTTACAAGGAACAGGGTTATCCAGCAGCTCAAGAAGGCCTTTAACGTCAGACGATGCAGGGCTGGCGAACAATTTGAGATCTATCTTGATTCTGCAGACCGTTTCAGGGCGCTGGTATGGCACAAGGGAGCATTCGAGGCCTATGAAATACGCTCGGACTACCTGAAGCCCGAAAAATTTACCCTGGCAAAGGTCCCGGTAATCCTGGAAAAAAAGACCATAAAGACTTCAGGCACCATATCCGGAGGCCTTATAGATTCCTTCGCAGACTTCGGACTAGACCCCAAGCTCGCCAGAAAGTTTTCTGAAATCTTCTCATCCCGGATAGACTTCAATACTGAATCCCGTGTAGGAGACACCTTCAGCCTGATTTTTGAAAAATATTTCAAGGAAAATGTTGCAGTAGGCTATGGCAGAATATTGGCTGCAATGTATTGCTCACGGGACGGCAGATGCCTCGAGGCCTATTATTTTGAAAATGACAAGGTGGCCTCAGGGGGATATTTCACACCTGACGGAAAAGCCCTGGGAACATCCTTTTTGAAATCCCCGTTAAAGGTCTACAGGATAACATCCCGGTTCACATCCAGGAGATTTCACCCTATTCTGAAGGTTTACCGGCCTCACTACGGCGTGGATCTTGCAGCTCCAATAGGCACACCCATTATGGCAGTTTCAGACGGCACTGTTTGTTTCACCGGGTGGCAGCGGGGTTACGGAAGGATGGTGATCCTTGAACACAAAAACGGATACAAGACCTACTACGGTCATCTCCTTCGATTTGCCAGGGGAATCAGGAAGGGAACCCGCGTGTCCAAAAGGCAGATCATTGGCTACGTGGGAAGAAGCGGTTACGCAACCGGCCCGCATCTTGATTACAGGATTAAGAAAAACGGCCGTTTCGTCAATCCCCTGCGGATACATTTCCCTGCTGCATCGGATCTTCCTCAGGAATGTTTCAAGACGTATCTCAGCAAGATCCAGAAACTGCACCCATTACTCAGGGAACACGAGATACAAAAGACCATCGCCGTTGAAACCGAAAAGATTTTCGGCAAGCCGGCTGGCTGGACAGGGTAAATCATGAGAAAAACCAGCATCTTTTTGGGCATTTTCACACTTGTTGCAATACTGTTTTCAAGCCTTCTGCCCGGACTGTCTCTGTCCGCAGACAAGACAAACCGTCCCGGGGTAATTCCCCCGGTGTTTCAGAAACTGGCCGGTCGCCTAGTGGCAGACGGTTTCGACCAGACGGAGATAGAAAGGCTTTTTACAGATGACAAGGTGGCATTTGACAACAGGATAATGCCCAGGAAGATAACCCATGATGAAACCAAGCTCCATTACGATATCTTCCTTGACAAAGGGCGCATCAGCCGCGCAAAGGGGTACCTCCAGGACAACAGAAAGCTTCTGACTGCCATCGAAACAGAATATGGTGTTCCCAAGGAAGTAAAGGTGGCAATTCTCCTGGTGGAAACCGATCTGGGCAGGTACCTGGGTTCCGGCCTGGCATTCAACACCTTGGCCAGTATGGCAGTTGCAGATGACTTTGAACGCATAAAACCCTATCTGCCGGCGGGATACAAGAACATGACCGGTAAGGAACGGCGGCGGATTGAAAAGCGCATGAAGAAAAAGGCCGGCTGGGCATATTCCGAGCTCAAGAGCCTTATCATATATGCCAACCTCAATAACCTTGATATACTTTCCATGAAGGGCTCCATTTTCGGTGCCATAGGACTATGTCAGTTCATGCCCTCAAATGCCCTGAAATTTGGAGTGGATTACGACAAGGACGGCAAGGTTGACCTCTTTTCCACGGCCGATGCCCTGGCCAGCATGGCCAATTATCTGAAGTATTATGGCTGGAAACAGGATCTTGCAAGGAACAGGCAGCTGAAGGTGATAATGCACTACAATCATTCCACCCCTTACGCTAAGACGGTAATAAAGGTTGCAGAAAAGGTCAGAACAAGCTGACAGCAGATACGGTGCACCTCAAGAAGAGATAAAGAGAAGGACGCAGGCCTTCCAGGAACTGCTGCGAAGGCAGAGCATAGACCTTGCCCTGATCCGTCAAAATGCAGACCTATTTTATCTTACCGGCACCGTTCAGGACGGCCATCTTCTCGTGCCTGACCGGGGGGATCCAGTCTTCCTGGTCTGGCGGGTAATGGACCGGGCACGCATTGAGTCGCCGCTTGAGCGCAAGTTTCCCCTTTCAAGCCTTAAAGCACTTCCCTCCATGTTGCAGGACTTGGATCTGGCTGATGCAAAAAGAATTGGCCTTGAAATGGATGTGCTTCCTGCATTTCTTTACAAATTTTATTCCCAAAATACCTGGCCCCATGCAGAATTCTGCGACATCTCCATGCTTTTGAGGCATATAAGACGCATAAAGAGCCCATATGAGATATCCTGCATAGAAAAGGCCTGCAGACAGGTTAAAGAAGCCGTTGCCATGGTGCCTGAGTTTTTAAGGCCCGGGATTTCTGAGCTGGAACTTTCTGCAGCCGTGGAAAGTGAGCTCAGGAAAAGGGGACATTGCGGCCTTCTCAGGATGCGGATCTGGAATCAGGAAATGGGCATGGGCCAGGTGCTTTCAGGTCAAAATGCAGCAGTTGCATCCTGGACAAATACACCCCTTGGGGGCCAGGGTCCTCATCCTGCCTACGGCATGGGGGCATCCTTCAAGCGCATCAAGGAGGCTGAGCCTGTAAGTATCGACATAGGGGGATGGTTCAACGGCTACTGCTGCGACCAGACAAGGCTTTTTTCCATTGGCCAGCCGCCTGACTTGATCAAAAAATCCTACGCTTCAGCCCGCGATATCCTGAAGATACTGGAAGAAAAAATGCTTCCCGGCATTTCATGCAGCAGCGCGTACCAGCTGGCCGTTGACTATGCGGAAAAAAGCGGCCTTATTGAAAACTTCATGGGATACGGCCCATCAAGGGTACGGTTTATAGGCCACGGACTCGGGATAGAACTCGATGAATTTCCCTTTGTGGCCAGGGGCAATGATATGATCCTGGAGCAGAACATGATCATTGCACTTGAACCCAAGTTTGTTTTTCCAGGCATTGGTGCTGCCGGGATAGAAAACACGTACAGGGTCACGGAAAACGGCCTGGAAAGGCTTACTTCAAGTCCGCAAGAGCTGGTTGTCCTTTAACCCAGGGGCAGATTCCAGTAAGGCAGGAAAATATGTCTCCAATTTCTTGACAAATCTTTTTCATAATGATAACTATTGCCACCTGCTGTATCAAAACGTGCCCATCATCAAAAGGGCCGTTAACTCAGTCGGTAGAGTATCTGCCTTTTAAGCAGAGAGTCGCTGGTTCGAGTCCAGCACGGCCCACCAGCGTCCCCGTCGTCTAGCCCGGTCCAGGACACCGGCCTTTCACGCCGGCAACAGGGGTTCAAATCCCCTCGGGGACGCCAAGAAATCAACAGGAAATCAGGCTGCTGCCTGGTTTCCTTTTTTTGTTTGTCTTCATACCTTGGCAAGTCGCGGTAGGACGGCCAGTTACCCGACCGCCCCCGCACAGATCCCGGCGTGCGGAATTACCGCACCGGGCTCCTCAGTAGTACTCGCTTCCGCAATCAGCAAGGCCGATCCA
>JALVJO010000050.1 GCA_027028245.1 Deltaproteobacteria bacterium | reverse complement strand
CTATCACCGTGTCGACTGCTCCTATCTCGTGGAAATGCACTTCATTTACACTGCAGCTGTGGATTTTGGCCTCGGCTTCTGCAATTCGTCTCAAGATATCCAGGCTGGACTTCCTGATATCTTCCGGAAGGGAAGACCGGTTTATAAGAGATGTGAGATCCTCCATGTTCCGAAAAGGCTGGGTACTGGGACAGGCGATGTCGACCTTTACCGCCCTTAGGCCGTGCCTGGATACTTCTTTTATTTCTATCCTTGCATCTTGCAGGTTCAGGATTCCGGGAAGCTCAAGGAGATCTTCCTTCGGCCAGCCGAGATCCAGGAGGGAAGCCAGCAGCATGTCTCCGCTGATGCCGGATACGCAGTCCAGATAAACCAGCTTCATGGTGTGTTCTCCATGGTCTTCTTCTCAACCCAGTTGTAGAGCTGATCTCTGTAATACCAGGCCGGCCCTGCAACTGCAGCTGAAAAAAGCAGGAGTACTATAAAGCCCGTGAAATTGCCTTCATAGATTTCAGCCCCTTGCCAGCTGAGCAAGATGGTACCGGGTATCCTGCCTACAGAAGATATGAAAAGAAAGATCTGCCAAGGCATGCGCGTCAACCCCAAAAGATAACACAGGAAGTCCTTGGGAAAGCCCGGGAACACATAGAGGAAAAAACACACGAATATACCTTGACGCTCCAGGAGCCCTTCGAATTTCCAGTACATTTCCGATTTCTGAAGCCAGGGCTGGACAAGTCTTCTGAACTGGCGGGATATGAAAAAGGCAAGGAAGGATCCAAGGCTGAGGCCTATGGTGGAGTAAATGAGTCCGAGCCACTTTCCGAACAGAAAACCTCCGAGAAAACCAGTTGCCTCGCCGGGGATGGGAGACAGTATCACCTGGAGCACCTGAAGCAAAATGAATCCCAGGGGCCCGTACGGTCCAAGGGACAAAACAAATGCCCTGAGATGATCACGTTTTTCCATGAGATCTTCAAGGACATGGAAGCCTCTGATGATGTCTTCCTGAAAATCAAAGGATATCAGAAGGATCAGGGCTGCTGCCAAGGCGATAAAAGGCACGGATTTTTTCATAGACGGGAGAAGAGCCTCCTGGAGGCGGTCAGCTGCGTGCAAGGAGGGTGTCGCGCCTCCAGTTCCAGTCGTCCTTATGGGGATAGTCCAGGGTGTAATGTCCCCCCCTGCTTTCATGGCGCCAGGATGCGGCACGAATGATCAGCTGTGCCGTCAGAGCGATGTTTCTAAGTTCCAGAAAATCCCGCGAGATTATGTAGTCCCAGTAATGCTGATCAATTTCCTTTATGATGGGTTCCATGCGTTTAAGGGCCAGATCCAGTCTCTTGGAGCTTCTTACTATCCCCACATAGTTCCACATCAGGCGTCTTATCACATCCCAGTTGTGGGTTATGAGTATGGCCTCTTCCATGTCCACCGCCCCTCCTGCATCCCAAGGGGGCACATGTACCCTTTCCAGGGATGAGAAGTAGTCCATTTTGGACTGGGTTCTTTCATAGGCCTGGTGTGCCATGACCAGGCCCTCGAGGAGGGAATTGGAGGCAAGCCGGTTGGCTCCGTGAAAGCCCGTACACGCCGTCTCTCCCAGGGCAAACAGGCAGCTGATGTCGGTCTCGGCCCAGGAATTCGTTACCACTCCGCCGCACATGTAATGTGCCGCAGGTACCACAGGGATGGGCTCTCTTGTGATGTCGATACCGAAGCGGAGACAGGTTTCGTAAATATTGGGGAACCTCTTGATTATGAAATCCCTGGATTTATGGCTGATATCCAGAAATACGCACTCTTTGCCACTCCTTTTGAGCTCACTGTCTATGGCCCTGGCAACCAGGTCCCTGTTGGCCAGCTCCATATTGACAGGATCATATTTTTCCATGAAGCGCCGGCCCCCTGCATCAATGAGCCTGGCTCCTTCACCCCTCAGTGCCTCTGAAATGAGGAAATTCTTGGCCTTGCTGTGATAGAGACAGGTCGGATGGAACTGGACGAATTCCAGGTTGGCCACCCGGGCACCGGCCCTGTATGCGATTGCTATACCGTCGCCGCTGGCAACGTCCGGATTGCTGGTGTAAAGGTACACCTTGCCGGCTCCTCCAGTGGCCAGGAAGGTGGCCTTTGCAAGTATCCTGTGTATGCTGCCTGTTTTAGAATCCAGGACATAGGCGCCGAGACATCGTTCGTCACTGCCGTTTTTCCTGCAGGAACCTTGTTCAGAGGATTTTCCAGGGTTTTCAAGCTTGCACAAGGTGATGAGGTCAACAACCATGAAGTCTTCCAGGACTTCGATTTGGGTATTTTCAACGGCATTTTCCACCAGGACCCTTTCTATCTCGCGTCCGGTAAAATCTCCGCTGTGCACTATCCTTCTGCGGCTGTGCCCCCCTTCTCTGCCGAGCTCATATGCCTCTTCACCGCTCTTTCTGGTGAATCTTACACCAAGTTTTTCCAGTTCATGTATGCGTTTCGGCCCTTGTCTGACAATTGTTTTTACCACGTCTTCATGGCAGAGGCCGTCACCTGCCCTTATTGTGTCGTACTCGTGGAGGCAGAAACTGTCGTCATCTGAAAGCACGCATGCAATACCGCCCTGGGCCAGCTTGGTTGAGGTATCGTCCCTGGCCTTTTTAGTCACTACAGTGACATGGCCCAGGGAAGAGAGCTTCAGTGCAAGACTCAGCCCTGCGATACCGCTTCCCACCACTAAAAAATCGGTTTCCATTGCCATAAGTCAAGATGTCAGGCCTAATGCCTCTGTTACTGGGTGAAAGATCGCGGGAAACAGCCTTTCAAATTCCGGCAGCATCATTAGCTTGATCTCTCTCATGGACGGACCTGCTGCAGGTGATGCCCTCAGCCTGAAGATATGCTGCCACTCTTCCAGGGTTGCGTGGACCATGATTTCCGTTTTGCATGAATTTGGCAGCACTGTCCTTGCAGCCTGGTGAGAAGAGGTCTCAAGAAGCTTCAGGTAAAGCCTTTCTGTCTCTTCCATAGCCTGCTTCCAAAGCCCAAACTCAGGGCTTTCCTCCTGGGAAAAGCACGGCTTGATAAATGCCATCTGGCCGCCGCATTGCTCGATTTGTTCCAGGATATGTCCTTCCTTGAAATATTGATCGGGAATTTCAAAACCCGGTGAAATTATCTGCATTAATAATGTCCCCTCTGCCAAGGGTGAGTCATGCTGATTTCTTCTTATGATGTATTACCTTTAGGTGAGTCCTGGAATCGGAATCCGTGCCGGCTTCCTTTTCCTCCTGAAAAGGAATCAGCGGCCTTATCTGGACCACGCTGGTTTCAAGACCTTTGCACAGCCTGGAAACATCTTCATAAAGGGACGGCGGGCTGGAAAGCACAGCCAAAAAGACCTTCTGTATCCCGTGTCTCCTGATGATGTTTTTCATGTCATCCCTGGAGCCCAGGACCTTTACTCCATGGATTTCCTGGCCTTTTTTGGCAGGATCGTCATCTATGAAACCTACCGGCATGAAATCATGGCCTTTTCTTTTTCTGAGTTCCCTTAGAAAAAGGTCTCCTCCATCGCCGGCCCCGAAGATCAGAACAGGTATGGAATTGTGGCGTTCACCCTGCCTGATGAAATATTCGTTAAACATGCGCATGATAAAGCGGATGCCGCTTATGAAAATCAGGGTCAATATGGCATCCAGCAGGAATACCACCCTGGAGAAACCCTCAAACCTGTAGAGAAACACCAATGCCCCCACAATAATTGCAGAGCTCAGCAGTACGGATTTTATTATCTTGAAAATATCGTCAAGGCTGGCAAAGCGCCACTGGCCCCTGTAGAGGCCGAAAAACCAGAGACAGGATATCTTGACAACCAGTATGAGTGGCAGTGTCTGCTCTATAAGGGTCCTGTTGAAGGGGCTCAAAACCCCGTCAAATTTCAGGAGGTAGGCAGAAAAATAACTGATGGTAAGGAGCAGAATGTCGATGCAGACCTGCAGGATCTGCCTCTTGTTCAGTACGATTTTTACGGCGTGGGCGATCCTGGAAGGTGTCTTCTTTTCGTCTCCATAGATGTCTCTGTTCAGATAACTGAGAAAGACTCCAAAAAATACAGAAATCACGGCTGCTATGCTCATGACGGCAAGCAGGGCATCCTGAGAATGCCTGGCCAGGTAGATAACTACAGCCGATACCACGGCAGCAACGAGCATGAGGGTAAGGACGGCCTTTTCTTCTGAAAATCCAAGGAGAACCAGCCTGTGGGAAGTATGATCCCTGCCTCCCTGGGCAATGGAACGTCCGGACTGGATTCTGGTGAAAGAGACAAGGGCCGTGTCGAATATGGGGATGATCAGGACTGCAACTGGCACAGCAAGCATGAGAATCATGTTGGAAAAGCCTGCAAAGACGTCTCCTGCACCATCTGAAGACCCCATGGGTCCTGTGCTGACCACCACGAGGCCGCCCAACACAAAACCCAGAAACAGGCTGCCGCAGTCTCCCATGAATATCTTGGCAGGCTTAAAATTATATATCCAGAACCCCAGGCATGAACCTGCAAGGATGAGAGCTGGTACAATTATTTCCTCGATGTTGAAAAAATACCCGTAGGCAGCCAGGGATACTGCAGCTACAAGGGCAATGCCTGAGGACAGGCCGTCCATGTTGTCAAGTATGTTCAGGGCATTGGTCATGGCTACCAGCCAGAAAATGGTAAGGCCGATTGAAAGAATCGGATAGCCGGGAATGTGTATCTTTAAGCCCATGCCTACCAGCAGCACCACGGTCAAAAGCTGTGCTATGAATTTCCCCTGGGGAGAAAACCTCAGGATATCGTCAAAAAGACCAATGAAAAAGAAGGCGGCAGAGCCGGCCAGCAGGAGTATCAGACTGGTATGTGGAGACATTGCCAGGCCGAAGGGTACAGCGAATGCCAGGAATATGCTGATGCCCCCGTAAAGGGCCGTGGGCCTTACATGCCACCTGTCCTCCCTGGGCAGCGCCACCAGGTTGAATCTTTGCGCCACCAGGATAACCGCCGGAGTCAAAATGACGCTCAGAAAAAAGGCTGTAAGGAAGAACTTTATATATTCTTCAGGCACAGACGGCATATTCAGGAAGCTTTTGCCCTAAAATATTCTATTGTTCTGCGGAGAATGTCATCAAGGGGAGTGTCCGGTACAAAATCTATCAGGGACTTAAGTTTTTCAACTGAAGGCACCCGGCGCATCATGTCTTCAAAATCCTTGCCGTACGCCTTGTCATAAGGGATAAAAACAATTTCCGAACTGCTGCCGGCCAGGTCCCTTATCTTCTGGGCAAGATCTGCTATACTTATTTCTTCTGTCCCGCCGATATTGACCACTTCACCTGCACCCTTTTCGCATTTTATCAGGCGGTATATGGCCTGAACCACGTCCTCGATGTACGTGAATGTCCTGGTCTGCTTTCCGTCTCCAAAGACGGTTATGGGATCATCCCGCAGGGCCTGCTGGATGAATCTGGGCACTACCATGCCGTACATGCCGGTCTGCCGCGGCCCTATTGTATTAAAGCAGCGGATTATGACGGTATTGAGCTTTTTAGTCCTGTGATAGGCAATTGCCGTAAATTCATCCACCAGCTTGCTGGCAGCATAGCTCCACCTCATGGTGCTTGGCGGCCCGTAGATAAGGTTGTCATCTTCCTTTAGGGGCGCATGCATATGCTTGCCGTATACCTCGGAAGTGGAGGCGACAAGGATCTTTTTTCTGTATTTGTTGGCAAGCTTGAGGGCAGTTTCTGTCCCGAGGATGTTTGTCTCAATGGAGGACAGGGGGTTTTCAAGCACATACTTGACACCCACCGCGGCAGCCAGATGCACAATACAGTCGCATTCTGAAATGAGCCTGTCCATAAGGTCCGCATTCAAAATGGTGTCTACGCTGTATTGAAAATGGGGATGGCTGTTAAGATGTGCGATGTTTTCCAGGCTTCCTGTGGAAAGATCGTCTATTACCGATACCTCTTCACCCCTGGATATGAGCAAATCGCACAGGTGCGAGCCAATAAACCCGGCCCCTCCCGTAACAAGGATTTTCATCTATCTCCCCTCAACGCCTTAATTTACTACTTATCTATTCAATATAGCAGTAAAAAGCAAGTCAATATTAACCGGGAAGAAGCTCTTCTTTCAGCATGCAGCATGCGATCTTCCTGACAGGGCGTCCGTGTTTGTCATATTCAATGTTCCCTGGATGGAATATCCTGTTCATGACACAGCCTTCCGGGATCTGGAGCGGAAAAAGATCTGCCTCTGTAAGAGGCGGTCTCTTTTTCAGCTGCTCATTTCTTATTTCGTAGGCATGCAGAGGATAGTCTTCGCACAGGGGACAGGTGTAGACCCTGCCGTTTGGGAAAACAAAGTAATTTTCAGCCACGAGACCGGCACAGGAAAAGGTCTCCTCTTTGCCCAGAAAGACCCTGGGATATGTGCAATGCAAGCCCATCTCAGCTGCCTGCAAGGCTGTTTCCGGAACTATTTTTTCCCATTCCTCATGGCTGAGCTGAAGGTCAGTTTCGTGTCCGTGGGCCGGGTTTCCCCTGATGCCTATCACCTGTATGAAGAATCTGGATACACCAAGGTCCTTGAGCAGCTGCGGCATGTTGGGAAGATCCTGAATATTTGCCCTGCTGGCTGTAAATATGCTGCTGATGGTAAAGCCCTTTCTTTCTGCCTCTTTCATGCCCTTGGTGCATGCTTCAAAGCTTCCGGCACCTCTTATGGGATCGTTTACGCTGCTGCTGGATCCATCCAGACTGAAACTGAAATAATCCACTTCTTCAGGGCTTACCCGTTCCAGTATGTTATTGAACAGGTAGCCGTTGGTATCTATTGTTACAGAGGCATACCCGAGCTCACGGGCATGTTTGACAGCACCTGCCAGTTCCGGGTGAAGAGTCGGTTCCCCGCCCAGGAATATCACATTCGTGTCAGTCGCAGGCTTTATGGCACTGGAATGGTCTGTCTGGGAGAACAGTCTCAGCCAGGTCCGGATGGTTGAAAGATCGAGGGTCCTGGTCCCGTGCTGTTCCGGATTTATATAGCAGTGCCTGCATTTGAGGTTGCAGGCTGTAAGGATATGGAAAAAGAGATTTCTGGACTTTGGCTTAAATTCAACCGTGCGTTTCAGGATATTCATGTCTCTTCCTGCCGCTGGAAAACAGCCGGCTTTTCAGGTTAATAACGCTTATTTCTGGGAAAGTGTATATCTTTCCAGTTCAGTTCCCTTAAGATACGTGTTTCCGGGATTGGCAAAAAACTCTTTGAATAATCTCAGGCTTTCTGAGCGAAGCACTCGTCCCTTTATCCTCTTAGAAAAGTTCCAGTAAAGGTGAACTTCCCTGTTGGCGCAGCCTGAAAAGGCCTGATTGAAATCTATACCTGCGGCTCCTCCCATGACGTCTTCATAGGCATAAACGATTCTTCGTGCGCCATTTAAAATAAGAGCTCCCAGACACATGAGGCATGGCTCAAGGGTGGTATATGCCGTAAATCCTCCCTTCTTGCCTCCTCTTTTCTTCCAGTCCCTTATGGCGCGAATTTCGGCATGATCCAGTTCATTTTCTTCTGTGCCCGTGCTGTTGATCCTGTCGCCTCTTCCGACGATTTCATCTCCTGATACCAGTATGCAGCCAACTGGAAATTCACCGTTTTTCAGGGCCTGTATTGCAGAATCAATGGCATATGCCATCCAAAACTCGTCAGTGTGCAGTGATCTGTCATCCATTTCTTGCCAGCCAGCTCTTTATGTATTCTTCAAGAAGGAACCCTGCATCCGTTTCTGCCTGCATGGCTGTCTGGACAGATCGGATTTTTTCTTCAGACACTGCCGCATACAGCCTTTTGCAGATAAAATTCACACAAATGACATGCCTGGCTATCAAGAGACACCCCTCTTTGCCTAAAAACCAGCATCCTGTCGGGTCCCATGGTTTTTCCGGAAGATGGGTGTCCAGCAGCAGGTTTATCAGGAGGGTAATCACATCGAACTTATTTTCAATCCCCTGGCCGCAGCAACTGCCTCCGTCCTGAATAGCACACCTGGTACATTCTTCCACAATACCAAACCTTTGCATGGCATCCCATGTTGCATTGACTCGGCTTCGGTATTGGTTCAGCATGCCCGATATAGTCTTATCCTTTTTCATCTCTTTGCCGAAACGGTTGAACAGGTATCGTGCCCACGACAGCTTGTCTTCTATGTTATGGTTTGGGCCAAGCGGCATTTTTGAAAGCTTTCTATTTGCGTTTGCTGGCATTGTTTCTCCCGGTCCGGCAGGATATTCTTGAACAGGTCGTGATCTCGCTCGTCGAGACAAGAACAAAATATTATGTTAAAATCACTGCCATGAAAAAACAACACGGGGGTTTTATTTTAAGCCTGTTTGCGTTCTTGTGCATGTAACGTGCAAGGGTTTTTTGCAGCAGGCAGCGTTTAATATCTGGTTAATTCAAAAGAATAACACCGGGGAGCGGATGTTGTGAATCAGGAATCTCTTTATGCCAAGGCAGGGGTAGACATAGAAAAGGCCAACAGGCTTGTGGACAAGATAAGGTCTGTTGTCTCATCTACTTATACCAAGGGGGTAATAACCGAGATCGGGGGGTTTGCCGGTCTCTTCGCACTAGACCACGACAATTACGAGGCGCCTGTCCTGGTGTCTTCAACAGACGGTGTCGGCACCAAGCTCAAGATAGCCTTTTTGACCGGCCGGCACGATACAGTGGGCATTGATCTGGTAGCCATGTGTGTTAACGACGTGGTGGTTACTGGTGCCCAGCCCTTGTTCTTCCTGGATTATTTTGCAACAGGAAAGCTCAGCGAAGATATTGCATCTGCAGTCATCAAGGGTATTGCCAAGGGGTGCAAGATCGCCGGATGTGCCCTGATAGGCGGAGAGACGGCAGAAATGCCCGGCATGTATAAGGCTGATGAGTACGACCTTGCCGGATTCTCTGTCGGGGTAGTGGACAGGGCCAGGATTATAGACGGCTCGGAGATCGGTGTGGGTCACGAGATTATAGGTGTCAATTCCAGCGGTCTTCACAGCAACGGTTATTCGCTGGTGCGCAAGATATTCTTTGAGGAAATGGGCCTGGATCCTGGTGAAAGGCTGGAAGGCCTTGCAGGCCGCACCTTGGGAGAGGAACTCCTGGTGCCCACCCGGATTTATGCAAAAACCGTAATGAACCTTATCAGGACATTCAAGATAGATGGTATCGTTCATCTTACAGGTGGGGGTTTTCAGGATAATATCCCCAGAGTCCTGCCCCGTTCATGCAAGGCAGTGATTCAGAAGGGAACCTGGTATGTGCATCCGATTTTCAAGGCAGTCAAGAAATACGGCAAGGTTCCAGAGGAAGAGATGCTTCGTACCTTCAACTGCGGTATCGGCATGATTTTTATCGTACCTGCAGCCCAGAGCCAGGATGTCCTGCTCCAGCTCAAGGCCTTGGGCGAAGAGGCATTCGTGATCGGAAAGGTTGAAAAACATTCCGAGGGAGAAGAGATGGTGGAGTTTACCGGAGGCGAACTTTTTTGATTCTGGTAAGCGGCTGCCTCCTGGGTATTTCGTGCCGTTACGACGGGACAAGCCGTCCCTGTGAAAACCTGCAGGATTTTATCAGGGGGCAGGGGCCTGTGGTCCCTGTGTGCCCGGAGCAGCTGGGCGGTCTGCCTACTCCAAGGCCGCCTGCCGCGCTCGTGGGAGGCGATGGCTTCGATGTCCTTGCAGGGCGTGCAAGGGTGATCAGGGTAAGGGACGGCGTGGACGTGACCGCTGCCTTCTTGGCCGGTGCAAAGGAATGTGTAAGGCTTGTAAAACTGCTTAAGCTGGACCGGGCTGTCATGAAATCACGAAGCCCGTCGTGTGGTCTGGGACGGCTTACAGGGGTTGCTGCCGCCGCACTTCTCATGGAAGGGCTGGATTTGATTGAGATCTAGGTGCCGGCCTTGGCCATTACCCGTTCCTTCAGGTCCTTTCCCACCTTGAAAAATGGCAATTTTTTTGGCTGAACCTTGATTCTTTCTCCTGTTTTTGGATTTCTGCCTGTATAAGCCTTATATTCCCTGATGCTGAAGCTTCCAAACCCCCGAATTTCAATGCCTTCTCCTCTCATGAGTGCCTCGGTCATATCATCGAAGATGGAGTTTACTATGAATTCACTAAGCTGCCGATGAATGTTCATCTTCTTCGCCAGGGCATCTATAAGGCTTGATTTATTCACGTGTTCCTCCAATGCTGAAAAAATCTCTTTATTACCAGGATGTTGCTATTAAATACGAGAGTGTTTATATCTGTCAAGTAACTTTTCAATTTTCAAGTTAAAAATATCACAAGAATGCCATTGGAACAGGTTATGAATAAACATACAAAAAATCAGTCGGACCTTCCTGAACATGGGCTGCAGGACAGCAACCCTGGAGAGGAACAGGATATGACCCAGGGCCAGGCGGGACCAGAAGAGATCCAGACAAAGGGAGACTTTTTTTCAAGGCTCAGGGAAAGGATGTCACGTTCCCGCCAGGGATTTGTGCGCCAGATGGACGAGCTCTTTCTTGGAAAAAGGGAAATAGATCCCGAGCTCCTGGACGAGCTGGAAGAAATTCTCGTAATGGCCGACATGGGGGTTGGAACGGTCCAGGAAATATTTGACAGGATCAGGCTCCGGGTCAGCAGGCACGAACTGACCGACCCGAATGCCCTTAGAAAAGAACTCAAGAAGACCATAGAAGGGCTTTTTGAAAAGGCAGAAGTTCAGGCCGGGGATATCAAGTGGCAGCCGGTTCCATTTGTGATTCTTGTGGTGGGTGTAAACGGTGTAGGAAAGACCACCACTATTGCAAAGCTGGCCTTTCAGTTGAAACAGCAGGGGAAAAGGGTGCTGCTGGCAGCAGCCGATACCTTCAGGGCAGCGGCAGTGGAGCAGCTGGAGACATGGGGCAAGAGGGCCGGGATCCCGGTCATAAGCCACAAGTCAGGATCGGATCCTTCTGCTGTGGCCTTTGACAGCCTGGAGGCCGCCAAGGCCAGGGGCATGGACGTTGTCATAGTAGATACTGCCGGGCGCCTTCACACCCAGGTAAATCTCATGGAAGAATTAAAGAAGATAAAAAGGGTACTTGGCAGGAAGATGGAAGGGGCGCCCCACGAGGTATTTCTCGTGCTGGATGCAACCACCGGCCAGAATGCCATAAACCAGGCCAGGATGTTCTGCGAGGCCACAGATGTCACCGGGATCTGTCTCACTAAGCTGGACGGTACGGCCAAGGGCGGTATCGTGGCCAGCATTGCCCACGAAATGGGTATCCCCATCCGCTACATCGGTATTGGAGAAAAGATGGAGGACCTTCGTCCATTTGATGCAAAGGAATTCGTGGAGGCCCTCTTCGAATAGGCGAAAAAACGGCAGACCAAGACAGGCGAGACAGGCGGCCCTTTGGCCCCCCCCGGCTGCATCTCAGGTTTCGAACAAATTGGGGGTGTTCCTGAGCCTGGCTATCACCCTATCTTTTCCTATTGCAACCATCACGTCAAAGATGCCGGGTCCTTTCAACTGCCCTGTCAGGACAGTCCTCATGCCGTTTATTATTATTCCGGCCTTGAGGGCCCGGCTTTCAGCAAATTTTCTCACTGCATCCTCGGTTGTTTCAAGGTTCCATGACTCTACTGCCTCCAATTCTGAGGCAAGGGCAGGCAGCAGCTCCTTGAGTTCGGGACGCTTCAGGACATTCTTTTTCAGGGCCTTGGGGTCGAACTCGAAATCGTCAGCAAAGTAGGCACGTCCCTGTCTTGCAAAATCCTTAAGGGTGTGGAACCTGCTTCTAATAAGGTCCAGGGTGGAAAGGAACCACTTCTTCTTTTCTCCCTCATAGGCATCAAGCCATATCCCCTCTTTCTTGAAATCATCCTTGATCATGTGGGCGATTTCCTCAATGGGCATGGTCCTCAGATAGTGGGCATTGATACTTATTGCCTTGGGATCCGTGAAGAATTTCGGATCTCCCTTCCTGTAGTTGAACACGGAATTGGACTTGTTGATCCTTTCAAGGGAAAAGGCCTGGATCAGTTCTTCCCTTGAGAATATTTCCTGGTCTGTTCCCGGGTTCCAGCCCAGGAGCACGAGGAAATTGACGAGAGCCCACGGGATGAATCCCATTTCCCTGTACCACTGCACTGATACTACTTCTCCGTGGGTCCTTTTGGATATCTTGCGTTTCTGGAGATCCAGGGTCAGGGGCATGTGGGCAAAGACCGGGGGCCTTGCACCGAGGGCCTCATACAGGAGTATCTGCCTGATGGTGTTGCTCATGTGGTCTTGTCCCCTGATGATATGGGTGATTCGGTCTCTGATGTCATCCACCACGTTACACAGCAGATAAAGGGGTCTGCCGTTTGAACGCATGATGACGAAGTCTTCTATTTCCCTGTAGTCTTTCTCAATCCTTCCGAGCACCTTGTCGTCATAGCCGATCTTCCCCTGTCTTTCAGGAACCTTGAACCTTACGACATAAGGCATGCCTGCGGCCTCTTTTTCCTCTATCTGCTCAGGGGAAAGATTTCTGCATGTGCCGTCATATTTTATGTCACGTTTTTCCTTCAGTGCCTTTTTCCTCTTGGCCTCCAGCTCTTCCCTGGTACAGAAACACTTGTAAGCCTTGCCTTCCTTCAAGAGATTTTCGGCCACCTGCTTGTGTTCGTGCGCGAACTGGCTCTGGAAATAGGGGCCTTCATCCCAGTCCAGGCCCAGCCAGGTAAGCCCGTCGATTATGCCCTGGATGGATTCTTCGGTGGATCTTTCCGCATCCGTGTCCTCGATCCTGAGAATGAATTTTCCGCCGTGTTTCCTGGCAAAGAGCCAGTTGAAGATTGCTGTCCTTGCACCCCCGATATGGAGGTATCCAGTGGGGCTTGGGGGGAACCTTACAATTACTTCTTCCGACATGATATTTTATCCTCTTTTGTCAAGCCTGCTTCCTGTTATTTTTCTTCCTGAACCTTTTTTCAATCTTGCCCCAGGTATCCCTCAGGGTCACAGTCCTGTTGAAGACAGGGCTGCCAGGCCTGGAATCCTTGGAGTCTGCACAGAAATATCCGATGCGTTCAAACTGTACCACCTTGCCGGGTTCCAGGTCCTTCAATGACGGCTCCAGCTTGCATCCCTTCAAGATCTTCAGGGAATTCGGATTCAGAAAATCCATGTAGGTCCTGCCGTCTTGGGCCGCCCGGTCAGGGTGAGGGTGTTCAAAGAGCCTGTCATAAAGCCTGACCTCTGCTTCAAAGGCATGCCTGGTGCTGACCCAGTGTATTGTCCCTTTCACCTTTCTTCCATCCGGGGCGTTTCCTCCCTTGGTTGCCGGGTCATAGGTGCATCTGAGCTCAACTATCTTACCCGTTTTTTCATCCTTTATCACATCGGTGCATGTTATGAAGTATGCATATCGGAGCCTCACCTCCCGCCCGGGGGCCAGCCGGAAGAACTTCTTAGGCGGATCTTCCATGAAATCTGTCTGCTCTATAAAGATCTCCCTGGAAAAGGGCACCATCCTGGTGCCATAGGATGGGTCTTCCGGGTTGTTTACGGCTTCCAGTTCTTCTTCCTGTCCCTCGGGATAATTTTCTATTACCACCTTCAAGGGGTTGAGAACTCCCATGACCCTGGGGGCAGTTTTGTTCAGTTCTTCCCTGACGCAGTGTTCCAGGAGGGCAACGTCTACGACGCTTTCCTTCTTTGCAACCCCGATGCGTTCGCAGAAGTTGCGGATGCCGGCAGGCGGAAGTCCTCTTCTTCTCATGCCCGAGATGGTTGGCATCCTCGGGTCATCCCATCCGGAGACAACGCCTTCTTCTACCAGGCGTATGAGTTTTCTTTTACTCAGGATGGTGTATGTGAGGTTGAGCCTTGCGAACTCTATCTGCTGCGGGTGACATTCCACTTCCAGGACGTCCAGAAACCAGTCATAAAGCGGGCGGTGGTCCTCAAATTCCAGGGAACAGAGGGAATGGGTGATGCCCTCTATGGAATCTGACAGGCAGTGGGCAAAGTCATACATTGGATAGATACACCACTTGTCCCCGGTCCTGTGATGGGGTACGTGCATTATCCTGTATATCACAGGGTCTCTCATGTTGAGGTTTCCCGAGGCCATGTCGATCTTCGCCCTGAGCACCCGCTTTCCGTCCTGGAACTCTCCGGCCTTCATTCTCCTGAAAAGATCCAGGTTTTCATCGATGCTCCTGTTCCTGTAAGGGCTTTCCCTGCCGGGCTCGGTGAGCGTCCCACGGTAGGCCCTGATCTCTTCCGGGGACAGGTCGCAAACAAAGGCCTTGCCGATCTTTATGAGTTGTTCAGCATATTCGTAGAATCTGTCAAAATAGTCCGATGCATAGTAGAGATGCTCTCCCCAGTCATATCCCAGCCACCTGACGTCCTCCATTATGGCATCTACGTATTCCTGTTCTTCCTTGGTCGGGTTCGTGTCATCGAAGCGGAGATGGCAGCGTCCATTGAACTCCTGGGCAAAGCCGAAGTTCATGACTATGGATTTGGCATGTCCTATGTGAAGGTAGCCGTTGGGCTCAGGTGGAAACCTCGTGATTACCTTGCCCCCGTGCTTGTTTGCTTTCAGGTCCTCAAGGATTATATTTCTTATAAAATTGGAAGGCCTGTTGTTTTTATCCTGTTTGTTCATATCTTCTCCTGGACAGGGCATTTTTATACCGGCCCTATAATAATGCCAAACGGCTCAGAAATTAAAGACCCTTTGGGGCATAATAACTGTTTTTATGTCAGCGCTCTTTCGTCTTCATACCACCTATACCCCATGCGGAGACCAGGAAAAGGTCATACGCCAGCTCACTGAAGGGCTGAAAGAAGGTGCAGATCACCAGACCCTTCTTGGAGTGACCGGTTCCGGCAAGACCTTCACCATGGCGAATACAATCGCCAGGGTAAACAGGCCGGCCCTTGTCATGGCGCCCAACAAAACCCTGGCTGCCCAGCTCTTTTCCGAGTTCAAGACATTTTTCCCGGAAAATGCAGTGGAATATTTCGTGAGCTACTATGACTATTACCAGCCTGAGGCATATATACCCGCTTCGGATACGTACATAGAAAAGGATTCTTCCATAAATGATTTCATAGACAGGCTGCGCCATTCCGCCACGCATTCCCTCCTGACCAGAAGAGACGTGATCATAGTAGCCAGTGTTTCCTGCATTTACGGACTTGGTTCTCCAGAGGAATACCAGGCAATGCATCTTTATCTCAAAAAGGGCGCAGAGATGGCAAGGAGGAAGATCCTGGCCCGGCTGGTGGGAATGCTCTATGAGAGGAATGATGCGGATTTCCGCAGGGGCACTTTCAGGGTCAGGGGGGATGTGGTGGAGGTTTTTCCAGCCTACGAGGAGGATACGGCAGTACGGATAGAGCTTTTCGGCGACGAGATTGAACGCCTGAGCCTGTTTGATCCTTTGACGGGAAGACGCCTTGCCGATGTGCAGCACGCGGTAATACATCCTTCAAGCCATTATGTCACCACGGGGGGAAGTCTGGACAGGGCCATCGCTGCCATCAGGCAGGAACTCGGAGAAAGGCTCAGAGAACTGCAGGGACAAGGCAAGCTCCTTGAGGCCCAGAGGCTGGAGCAGCGCACAAGCCTTGATCTTGAGATGCTGCAGGAGCTGGGCTACTGTCACGGCATAGAAAATTATGCCAGGCACTTGACAGGCAGGCAGCCGGGCGAGCCCCCCCCGACTCTTCTAGATTATTTTCCCCAGGATTTTGTCACCTTCATTGATGAGAGCCACATTACTGTACCACAGATAAGGGGTATGTATGCAGGGGACAGGTCCCGGAAAAAGACCCTGGTGGAATTCGGCTTCCGACTGCCCTCTGCCCTGGATAACAGGCCCCTGAGATTCGATGAATTCCAGGCAGCCACGGGCCAGGTCATCTACGTATCTGCAACTCCCGGCCCCCATGAACTGGAGGTGTCTGGAAGACATGTAACCGAACAGATCATCAGGCCTACCGGCCTCATGGATCCGCGTATGGAGGTGCGGCCTGCCGTAAACCAGGTGGACGACCTCATGGCGGAGATCAGGAAGGTGACGGCCAGGGGGGAAAAGGTGCTGGTAACCACCCTTACCAAGAGGATGGCAGAGGATCTTACGGAATATTACAGGGCTGCCGGGATCAGGGTGGAATATCTCCATTCCGACATAAAGACAGTGGAGCGTACCCAGCTCATCCAGGGACTGAGACAGGGGAAGTTCGACGTCCTGGTGGGAATAAATCTTTTGAGGGAAGGCCTTGACATGCCCGAGGTTTCCCTGGTGGCTGTACTGGATGCGGACAAGGAGGGCTTTCTTCGCTCGGAGCGTTCCCTTATACAGACTGCAGGAAGGGCAGCCAGAAACGTTAACGGCCTTGTGATCCTTTACGGGGACAAGGTAACCGGCTCCATGGAAAGGGCCATTTCCGAGACAAGGCGCAGAAGGGCCATCCAGGAGGAACATAATCTGCTCCATGGTATTGTTCCGAAGTCCATAACAAAGGATACTTCGGATGCGCTGACAAGGATCTATCAGGAGGATTCAGGGATTTTTGAAGAACTTCATGAAACAACCGGGACCTATGGAAATATCAGCCGTGCAGAAGAGATGGAAAAGGTCATCCAGGGGCTTGAAAAAGAGATGCTTGCCTTATCAGGGGAACTGAAATTCGAGCAGGCCGCTGAGAAAAGAGATGAGATAAAGAGGCTTAAACACCAGCTTCTTTTGATGAAATGATCAAGAATATGGAGCGTTCATTTGAAAACGGCTTTTCAGTCAGTTAGGAATCTTTTATAAGAGATGTTAAAGCACGCGGGACAATCCACTGATTAAACAGTGCCATGGGAAAAGTACCAACGGCTTCCCCGGGACATGGAATTCGGGGGCCGGAGACAACAAGGAAGTGGGACAGATGAATGGATCGGCATTTTTCTTTCAGGAATTTCTCAAGCATCCTCTTCAGATAGGTTCTATTATTCCCAGCTCACGTTACCTTGAGCAGCGAGTAGTGGAAACTGCTGGAGTGGAATCGGCCAAGTTCATAGTGGAGCTTGGTCCTGGTGTGGGAGGAATAACCAAGGCGGTTCTTGCTGCCGCAAGGCCAGATTTGAAACTTCTAAGCATAGAAATTAATCCTAATTTCCATGCATTTATAAACAAAATCAGAGACGACCGCTTAATTGCCCATCTGGGTGATGCAAGGGAACTGGGGAAGATAATGGAATGTTACGGTCTGGAAGCGCCGGACGCAGTGATCTCAGGCATACCCTTTTCCACCATGAGCGAGGAATGCGGTTCTGAAATCATTGATGCCATCTTTAATGCCCTTAAGTCAGGCGGCCGTTTTGTGGCATATCAGCTGAGCAGCAGGGTTATTTCCCTGTGCAAGCCCGTAATGGGGGAAGGAGAAGTTGTGTTTGAGCCCTTTAATATCCCTCCCATGAGGGTGTGTTGCTGGAAAAAGAACGGCAACGGCACAAGGCCTGAGCCTGGTAGATAGGTCCAGCCCTTCTATTTATGTGGTCTTTGAGGCAGTTTGCGGGACAACGAGTCCGTATGCCTTGCCGACACGGTATACCAGTTCCATGAAACCCTTGGGCAGGGGGACGCTCCTGTCTTCCAGGAGTATGCCGTAATCCCTTGCCCTTGCCAGCACTCCAAGGCTGTAGTCAGGCAGCCCTTCATAGTGGTTGCATAGAAAATGCATCCTTAATGCATCTGTAAGGGGAATGAGCAGGTCCTCGAAGTTTTCAGGTACTGCCTTCAGTTCCCTTTGGATCAATCCGGCGTTGTTCTCTGCAAAGGCCGAGAAGATCTTTTCGGGATTTTTGGTGCCGAAAAGTTCATTCAATATGGCCCCGGCAAGCATCTGGCTGAACTTCCTGTCTTTTTCAGGATAGCTTGCCAGCAGATGGTCCCTCATCCTGACAAAGAAGATCATGCGTACCACATCGACTCCTTCCCTCAGGGCCTGTACAAATTTCCGGTCCATCTTCTGGCTGCCTGCTTCATGAGAAAAATCAGAATTCATGTACTTGTTCCTTAACATGTGAATTTGTGAATTTGTCGGTAGGTAGTTTACTGGAATCATTGATGCTTGTCTAAGGGGTTTTTGGATTTTCCAAAGATGGGATACTGCCAGTTCCATACCATGTGATTCCGGGCCTGGAATTTGTTCATTGAACTTTACTTCGTATCCTGGTATAAAAGCCAATTTAACGTTTTGTAGGGGGTCTTTCGTAAATGGAAAAGGTAACCGAAGTAAATGAAGAAATTTTAAACACCGCGCCGGTCGCGGAGGCAGTCGAGGAAAAGGCTGCAGAAACACCAGTACCAGCAGAGGAGCCGGTCTCCCCTGCCGCACCGGAGGAGGAAGCTCTTTCCAACGCTTCTTCGGATGACGAAGAAACACCTGATGACATGAGTCAATTCGAAGAGCTTTTCGAACAGAGTCTTCGATCTTTCCAGGAAGGTGAAATAATTGAAGGTACCGTAGTCAGCGTCCAGAATGACTACGTCATGGTTGATATAGGCTATAAATCTGAAGGTCTCATCCCGGCCAGGGAATTTGTCAACGGCCAGGGAAATCTTATCGTTGAGCCTGGTGATGTTGTAGAAGTGCTTCTTGAGCGCTGGAATCCCGAGGATGGTACTCTGCGGCTTTCATATTCCAGGGCCATCCGGAGGAAGGTCTGGGATTTTGTAATCAAGTCCTTTGAGGCAAAAGAGCCTGTGGAAGTCACCACGGTGTCAAAGGTCAAGGGA
Organism: Deltaproteobacteria bacterium; assembly: GCA_027028245.1. Taxonomy (GTDB): domain Bacteria; phylum Desulfobacterota; class Dissulfuribacteria; order Dissulfuribacterales; family QOAL01; genus QOAL01. The sequence continues at coordinate 93,548 of JALVJO010000050.1, read as the reverse complement.
GGCCTCACCGTCAGGATAGGTGATGCCATCGGCGGGATCAAGGCCTTTCTGCCCTATTCCCAGATAGATGTGCGTCCGCATCCCAATCTTGACAGCATGATCGGCCAGCAGTTCATGGTCTCCATCCTGGATTACAACAGGAAACGCGAAAATGTGGTAGTATCCAGGAGAGAACTCCTTGAAAAGGAGATGCAGGAAAAGAAGAAGGAAACCCTGGCTTCCCTGGAGGAAGGACAGGAACGGGAAGGCGTGGTCAAAAATATTACGGATTACGGCGTATTCGTAGACCTCGGAGGCATAGACGGCCTGCTGCACGTCACGGATATTTCCTGGGGCAGGGTTGAGCATCCCTCCAAGGTTTTCAGCGTTGGTGACACTGTCAAGGTAAAGGTGCTGTCCTTTGACAGGGAAAAGGAAAAGGTGGCCCTGGGCATAAAACAGCTTACGGAAGACCCATGGCTCAGGGCGGCTGAGAAATATCCAGAGGGCGAAAAGGTATCTGGAAAGGTGGTCAGCCTTACTGAATACGGTGCCTTTGTCCAGCTTGAGGAAGGGGTTGAAGGCCTCATCCATGTCTCTGAGATGTCCTGGACCAAGAGAATACGCCATCCCAAGCAGGTGCTTTCTGTTGGAGACGAGGTGGATACTGTTGTCCTCAAGGTTGATCCTGAAGCCAGGCGTATCTCCCTTGGCCTCAAGCAGGTAAGACCCAATCCCTGGGACCTGGTAAAGGAAAGGTATCCAGAAGGCACGGTTATAGAGGGAAAGGTGAAGAACATCACGGAGTTCGGGCTCTTTATAGGAATAGAAGAGGGAATTGACGGCCTAGTCCATATTTCTGATTTATCCTGGAGCAAGCGGATTAAGCACCCGTCAGAGATGTTCAAGAAGGGTGACAAGATCCAGGCAGTAGTCCTGAACATAGACAAGGAAAAGGAGAGGTTTTCCCTGGGGGTAAAGCAGCTCCATCCGGATCCCTGGGAATCGGCCCCTGAAAGATATCCTGTGGGCAGCCGGGTATCGGGTAAAATCACCAATGTGACTGATTTCGGGATCTTTGTCGAGCTTGAAGAAGGTATAGAAGGTTTGATTCACGTCTCCGAGATTGCTGCCGGCAGGCCCAAGAGCCCTGTGGGCAAATATGAAACGGGTGACGAAATTGCCGCCATGGTCATAAATGTCTCGCCCAAGGACAGGAGGATAGGTCTTTCCATCAAGAAAATGGCGGAAGATGAGGAGCGTTCCTTCTTTTCTGAATACAGCTCCAGCAAGGCTGCGCCCACCACCCTGGGTCTCCTTCTCCAGGAAGAACTCGGTCAGAAGGACAAGAAGGATTCGGACGATCAGCAGTAACTGACTCCCTGCTGTAATATGGAAGAAAAAAACAGCCGGAACCGCGGTTCCGGCGTTATTGTAATAGTTCTTGCAACCATAGGAGGCCTTGTCCTTCTTGGTTTCCTTTTTACCTTTCTCCTGGTTTTTTTCATGGTTAGAGGCGGAGTAGAATCCGTGGGCGCCACTTCTGTTGACAAGATTGGAATTGTCGACATAAAAGGTGTAATCACCACTCCAGAAAAGGTCCTGGATGCCATGAAGCAGTTCAGGGAAAACAACCAGGTTAAGGCTGTGGTACTCAGGATAGACAGCCCCGGCGGTGCAGTGGGTGCATCCCAGGAAATATTTCAGGAGGCAAGGAGACTGGACCATCTGAAGCCGGTCATAGCCTCCCTGGGGAATACAGCGGCCTCGGGAGGTTATTATTCTGCTGCCGGTGCAAGATACATAGTGGCAAATCCAGGCACAGTGACCGGCAGTATAGGGGTAATCATGAAGCTGCCCAACGTGGAAAAACTCCTTGAAAAACTGGGCATCAAGACCACTGTAATAAAAAGCGGCAGGCTCAAGGATCTTGCTTCCATAACCAGGGACCTGTCTCCGGAAGAAAGGGCTGTGCTGAAATCCGTCATGGACGACATCCACGGGCAGTTCATGAAGGACGTGGCCGACAGCAGGAAGCTATCCCTCGAAAAGGTGACCTCCCTTGCCGACGGACGGATATTTTCAGGACATCAGGCCCTGGAGTTGAAATTGGTGGATGAACTGGGCAATTTTTCAGTGGCCCTGGACAAGGCTGCGGAACTGGGAAAGATCTCAGGCAAGTGGAAGGCCATCTATCCTAAAAAAGACAAGATTACCGCCATCAGGGAAATCCTTGAAGAGTCCGGTGCAAAAACCATTTCAAATCTCCTGGATCTCGTGGCTCTCAAGAATACATCTGCTGTTGTCCCTGAATGACCGTGGCCTGAATGACCGTGGAAGGACGGCAGAATATGCTGAAGGCAGATCTTCTTAAAAGATTGAAGGCGGAATTCCCGGAATACACCAATGTGGACCTCCAGGAGGTCCTGGACGTGGTGTTTGACCATATGTGCCAATCCCTCTGCAGGGGCCGCAGGATAGAGATCAGGGGGTTCGGCAGCTTTGCGGTTCATACTCAGAAGGAAAGGGAATTCATCAATCCGAGAAACGGCAAGGTTACATGCTGTCCTGAGCGCTGCCGCATAGTTTTCAGACCGGGCAAAAATCTGAAGAAGATTCACAAAAGCAGGGTTGAAGGTTAGATTCTGCGTAACTTCTCAATAAATCCGCTCAAATTCTCTTGTATCTGATCTTCAATATACAGACATTATTCAAAGTCTTCGCAGCTGCCCTTTCCCTCCCTCAGGACTTCCGGTTCATCGTTAACCAGTGAAATCACACTGGAAGGTTCCGGGAGGATAATGCCGCAGTCAGCGATTACTGCCACCTGCTTTCCAAACCTTTGCGACATTTCCCTCGGGTCGGAAAATATCTCGTCTGCCATGGAGGCCGTGGTGCTGATCACAGGATTTCCAAGGAGCTTCACCATCTCCAGGCACACGGGATGATCCGGAATCCTTATGCCAACGGTCTTTCTCTTTGTGAGCATCATCTTTGGGACCTGCCTTGACCCTTCCAGGATAAAGGTGTACGGACCCGGCAGGTATCTTTTGAGAACCCTGTAGGCAAAGTCGGTTACACGGGCATACCTGCTTATGTCGCTGAGATCAGCGCACACGAAGCTGAATGGCCTGGTCTTGGGTATTCCCTTTATCTGATAGATCCTTTCCAGTGCCTTTTTATTAAAGATGTCTGCTCCCATCCCGTAACAGGTGTCTGTGGGATAGATAACCACCTCCCCCTTCCTCAATGCTTCCACCATGCGAGCAATTTTTCTGGGGTTGGGTCTGCGTGGATCAATTTCAAGTATCAAAGTTATCCTCCTGCAGGGATTGACAAGCACATCGGTTTCAAGTTAACACTTTTGAACCATCGGCAGGCTGGACCCCTTTCCCGAGGAGATTTTCAGCTCCTTAGTTGAGTTTAACCATGGTTTTTTTGATTTCAAGCCTGCTCAATAATCCTGATATCCCAGTGTAATCAGGAGCGCGACCGCGTCCAGAAAAAAATGCAGGAGGATAGGAGATGAAACTGGATCCCACCAAGATGAAAGACTGGCAGATAGCAGAAGCAGCAGAAGAGACCATGAAAACGGTCTACCAGCTAGGAGAAGAACTGGCCCTGGAAAAGGAAGAGCTGCTTCCTTACGGCCATTACGTGGCCAAGATAGATTATGCAAAGGCCCTGGAAAGGCTCAAGGACAAGCCCGACGGCAAGTATATCGACGTAACGGCCATTACCCCGACTCCTCTTGGAGAAGGCAAGAGCACCTGCGCCGTTGGCCTCATGGAAGGCCTTGGTAAAAGGGGCAAGAACGTGGTAGGCGCCCTTCGTCAGCCCTCGGGCGGCCCGACTTTCAACATCAAAGGAAGTGCAGCAGGAGGCGGACTTGCACAGGTTATCCCCCTTTCAAAGTTTTCCCTGGGCCTGACAGGAGACATTAATGCCATCATGAATGCACACAATCTGGGCATGGTGGCCCTTACTGCAAGGATGCAGCATGAGTCCAACTACACCGACGAGCAGCTTGCACTCAGAAATCTCAAGAGGCTGAATGTCCATCCCAAGAGTGTGGAGTTCAAGTGGATTATAGATTTTTGTGCCCAGTCCCTAAGGAATATCACCATTGGGCTTGGCGGACGCATGGATGGCATGACCATGCAGAGCGGGTTCAATATCGCTGTCAGTTCCGAGATCATGGCCATCCTTGCCATTGCCAATGATCTAAAGGATCTCAGGGAGAGGATCGGAAGGATAGTTGTGGCATACGACCGCACCGGCAAGCCCATAACCACTGAGGACCTCGAGGTGGCAGGTGCAATGACCGCATGGATGGTGGAGGCAGTGAACCCCAACCTCATGCAGACCATAGAGGGGCAGCCCTGTCTGATTCATGCCGGCCCCTTTGCCAATATTGCCATTGGTCAGTCATCTGTAATCGCGGACAAGATCGGCCTTAAACTCGGTGATTACCTGGTGACAGAAAGCGGTTTCGGCGCGGATATCGGTTTTGAGAAATTCTGGAATCTCAAGTGCCGTTTCAGCGGACTCAAGCCCAATTGTGCCGTGGTAGTTGCCACAATCCGGGCCCTAAAGTGTCACGGAGGGGCTCCAATTCCAAGACCCGGCCGTCCCATGCCTCCGGAATACAGCGAAGAACATGTGGACTGGGTGGAAAAGGGTACTGCCAACCTGCTGCATCATATCGAGACGGTCAAGAAGGCCGGGATCAACCCGGTTGTATGCATCAATGCCTTCTATACCGATACCAAGGACGAGATCGCTGCATGCCGCAGGCTCTGCGAAGAGGCTGGTGCAAGGGTTGCAGTGTCCGAGCACTGGGAAAAGGGTGGCGACGGAGCGCTGGAGTTTGCCGATGCCGTTGTTGATGCATGTAATGAGGAAAACGAGTTCCGCTTCCTCTACGACCTTGACATGCCGCTTCGTCAGAGGATCGAGCTCATCACCAAGGAAGTTTACGGGGGAGACGGTGTCACCTACACTCCGGAGGCAGCTGCAAAGGCCGAGGCCATGGAAAAGGATCCAGAGCTTTCAAAGCTTGGTACATGCATGGTCAAGACCCACCTTAGCCTGTCGGACAATCCCAACCTCAAGGGTGTACCCAAGGGGTGGAAGCTGCATGTCCGCGATATCCTGACGTACAAGGGCGCAGGCTTTGTAGTTCCTGTGGCAGGAGCCATAAGCCTCATGCCCGGTACGGGTTCTGATCCGGCCTACAGAAGGATTGACGTGGATACCGCCACCGGTAAGGTGAAGGGCCTGTTCTAAAAACAGGACATTGATTCATAGGAAGAATCAGGGGCTGCCGGGAGACTCTCTGCAGCCTCTTTTCATCATGGGGAAAAAGGTCTCATGCCTGGCCAGATAATCCCCATCACCTTTTTGTTGATATTTTTTTTGTTTTTGTAACACACGGTTTTTGATAAAGTGTCAATAATTTAAGATAGTTAGATTGTCAGTGGCTGGATGCAGCCATTGTTTGGCCTGGTTGGCTCGCTATTTGCTCTCTAGTAAGATCTTTTTGAAAAGAAAAATTCTCAGGAGGAGTCATGTCTGCAAAGATCATCAGCGGTACTGAAATAGCAAAACAGATCAGGGAAGAGTTGAAGCAGGAGGTTCAGGAGTTGAAGGACAAGCATGGGCTCACCCCCGGGCTTGTGACCATCCTGGTTGGAGAGAATCCAGCCTCCATCTCTTACGTGACTGCCAAGCAGAGGACAGCCCATGACCTGGGTTTTCATTCTGTTCAGGACAATCAGCCAGAGGATATTTCAGAAGATGATCTTTTGAATCTGATCAAAAAATACAACGAGGATACTTCCATACACGGCATACTGGTCCAGCTTCCCCTGCCCAAACATGTGAACGAGAGCAAGGTCCTTTATGCCATTTCTCCAGAAAAGGATGTTGACGGGTTTCATCCGGTCAACGTGGGAAAGATGGTCATCGGGGAGCAGTGCTTCCTGCCCTGCACGCCTCACGGCATCCTTGAAATGCTTATACGTTCCGGCACTGAGACCAGCGGCGCCGAAGTGGTCGTAGTGGGAAGGAGCAACATAGTGGGAAAACCCATTGCAAACCTCATGCTCCAGAAGCGCGAGGGCGGAAATGCCACGGTGACCATATGCCATACCAGGACAAGGGACATGGCGTTTCACACAAGGCGTGCGGATATCCTAATTGTGGCAGCCGGAAGGCCCAAGGTTATAACTGCAGACATGGTCAAGGAAGGCGTTGTGGTCATTGACGTTGGGGTCAACAGGATAGGAAAGACCCCGGAGGGCAAGGCCATACTCTGCGGAGACGTGGATTTTGACGCCATAAAGGAAAAGGCAGCGGCCATTACCCCGGTGCCTGGCGGCGTGGGCCCCATGACAATAACCATGCTCATGAAGAATACTGTCCAGGCGGCAAAACAGTCTGCCGGGCTTGTATAAAGGAGATTCTTACAGATGGATACCAGCAAGAGATTTGATAAGGGCAATGGCGGATGCCCCGGCATCCAGTGCGAGGCCAACCGCGAGGTCCTCTGCAATTCGTGCTCCCAGGGGGTCATAACTGCGGCCCACAGGGTTCAGGACAGGAGCATCGAGCCGTGCCTCTTCGGCAAAGGCGGAACCTGCTGCAGAAACTGCAATATGGGCCCCTGCCAGATCATCGAGGGCGTTGATTCCATGATGGGAATCTGCGGCGCCGATGCAGCAACGGTTGCTGCCAGGAACTTCGCTAGGATAGTGGCCGGTGGCGCTGCTGCCCATATGGATCATGGCCGCGGTGTTGCACTGGCCTTTCTGGCAACTGCAAAGGGGGAAACACCCTACGAGATAAAGGATGGAGTCAAGCTCAGGGAAACAGCCCTGCGTATGGGAATAGATCCAGGGGAAAAGTCGAAGACCGACCTCGCCATAGAGGTGGGCGAGAAGATGGTGGCAGAATTCGGCCAGCAGGAAGGGGTGCTCTCGTTCATCAAGAGGGCCCCTGCGCCGAGACAGGAGCTGTGGGACAAGCTGGGTGTTGCCCCGCGCGGTGTGGACCGGGAAGTGGTGGAGATGATGCACAGGACCCACATGGGGGTTGACCAGGATTACCGCCACATCCTTGAGCAGGCAGCACGGTGTGCCCTTGCAGACGGCTGGGGTGCCTCCATGATTGCCACTGAGCTTTCAGATATCATGTTCGGAACCCCTGTCCCCATCAGGAGCAAGGTAAATATAGGAGTGCTAAGGAAGGACGAGGTCAACGTCACTGTTCACGGCCATGAGCCCGTGCTGGCAGAGGCCCTTGCCATGGCTGCCAATGACCCGGAGATAGTCTCCGAGTGCAAGAAGGTGGGCGCAAAGGGAATAAACCTGGCAGGTGTCTGCTGTACAGGCAACGAGATCCTCATGAGGAGGGGTCTTCCCATTGCGGGAAGCTTTGTCCAGCAGGAAGTGGTCCTTGCAACAGGGGCGGTTGAGGCAATGGTGGTGGATGTTCAGTGCATCATGCAGGGCGTCTCGCCGGTGTCCAGCAATTATCACACAGCGCTTTTTACCACCTCTGACAAGGCAAAGATCACAGGTGCAACACACATTCCCTTTGAAGAACACAAGGCCATGGACGTGGCCAAGGATATATTGAAACGTGCCATCTCCAAGTTTCCAGAAAGGGGGAAGCACTTTATTCCCGTACACGAGATGGACGTGGTGGCAGGCTTCAGCCACGAGACCATTAACTACATCCTGGGCGGCCGTTTCCGCGCCTCCTATAAGCCCCTGAATGACAATATCGTAAACGGCAGGATCAGGGGTGTGGCTGCCATAGTGGGCTGCGACAACTACAGGGTCATGGACGAGGTCCATGTCGAGCTTGCCAAGGAGCTCATTGCCAACAACGTGCTGGTCCTGGTGACAGGATGTGCTGCAACCGGTATGGGAAGGGCAGGCCTTCTTTCCCCAGAGGCCATGGAGATGTGCGGGGACGGTCTCAGGGAAGTTTTGGAGGCCGTGGGCTGCCCGCCGGTCCTCCACATGGGTTCCTGTGTTGACAACAGCAGGCTTTTGATAGCTGCCACAGAGATGGTCCATACAGGGGGCCTCGGCAGTGATATAAGCGAGATTCCCGTGGTGGGCTGCGCTCCCCAGTGGATGAGTGAAAAGGCAGTATCCATCGGCCAGTACTTTGTATCAAGCGGTGCCTACGTGGCCTTTGGCCCAAGTTTTCCCACCACCGGCTCCAAGGTGGTGACGGATTTTTGTTTCAAGGAGATGAATGATATTTACGGAGGAAGCTGGGATCTGGCCCAGACTGCCAATGAATTTACAAACAAGCTCATTGACAAGATAGACCAGAGAAGAAAGGCCCTGGGCCTGGACAAGAAGAAGGAGCGCGTACTCTTCGATATGGCCATGAGGCGTGAGCTCGGCTCAGGCATTCCCGGGATGGGATGTTCCCCGGGCGGCCATTAGGAGTGGGTCCTCCCGGGTCAGCAGTTGTATCCAGGGCTTGAAAACAACACTTACAACAATGCGGAGTAGCAAGAATGTCTAAAAGCGGTGCAATAATGGTCCTCGGCGGCGGTGTGGCAGGAGTTCAGGCTGCACTGGACCTTGCCGATCTGGGCTACTATGTCTACCTGGTGGAAAAGAAGGCATCCATCGGCGGAGTCATGGCCCAGCTTGACAAGACCTTTCCAACCAACGACTGCTCGTTGTGAATCCTGGCGCCAAAGCTGGTAGAGGCCGGTCGGTCTCCAAACATAGAAATCATTACCAACGCCAGGCTTGAGGAGCTGGAAGGAAAACCGGGCCAGTTCACGGCCAGGGTGTTCCAGGAGCCCAGGTATATCAATGAAGATCTCTGCACTGCCTGCGGCATGTGCACAATGTACTGCCCAAGGCCTGTGGTGGACACCTACAACGAAAGGCTCGAGATCACCAGGGCCCCTCACATCGATTATGCCCAGGCAATCCCTTCCAGTTATTACATAGATGCCAAGGCCTGTCTCAGGGTCAATTTCGAGACCTGCAACCTGTGTGCCCAGACCTGTACTGCCGGGGCCATAGATTTCAGCCAGAAGCCGAAAAATCTCGAACTGGAAGTAGGCGCGGTGGTGCTTACCCCTGGTTTCGGCAGGGTGGATGAATCTGTCCTTGAAAAATTCGGCTACGGCAGGTACCCGGATGTGCTTACGGCCTTTGAATTCGAGCGCCTTACCTGTGCATCAGGCCCCACGGAGGGACATATTGTAAGGCCTTCCGACAACAGGCCTCCTAAAAAGATCGCCTTTCTGCAATGCATAGGATCCCGGGACGAGACATGCGGCAACGGCTATTGTTCTTCCGTGTGCTGCATGTATGCCATAAAGGAGGCCTCTGTGGCCAAGGAGCACGAGCCTGATCTGGATGTTTCCATATTCTTCATGGACGTCAGGACCATGGGCAAGGGATTTGACGATGCCAGAAAACGTGCCCAGGAAAAGTATGGAATAAACGTAATCAGGGCCAGGGTGCCCAGGGTAGACCAGGTGGACGGCAGGCTCGCCCTGACCTGGACCACGGATGACGGGGAGCATCACTCCGGTATCTTCGACATGGTTGTCCTGTCCGTGGGCCTTGAATCCCCGGAGGATGCCGAGGTCATTTCAAAGGTGGCGGACATAGGGCTCAACCGCTACAATTTCTGCAAAACACGGGTTGATTCCCCTCTTTCCACCACCAGGGAGGGTGTTTATGTGGCAGGCGCGTTCCAGGGGCCCAAGGACATACCTGAAAGCGTCACCCAGGCCTCTGGTGTTGCGGCCATAGCCTCGGAACTCCTTGCGGATGCAAGAAGTTCCCAGACTGTAAGCATAACCTACCCGGAAGAAAACAAGGCCCTGGAGGAGCAGGAGCCCAGGATCGGTATCTTTGTATGCCACTGCGGAGTGAACATCGCAGGCGTGGTGGACGTCAAGGCCGTAAGGGACTATGCGGCCAGCCTTCCAGGAGTTGTTCTCTACGAAGATCCCCTATATTCGTGTTCCCAGGACGCCTTGAAGAGCATTGCGGAAAAGATAAAGGAAAACAACCTGAACAGGGTGGTCATTGCTGCATGCTCTCCCAGGACCCATGAACCCCTTTTCCAGGAGACCCTGCGTTCGGTGGGCCTGAATCCTGCCCTGGTGGAGATGGCAAACATCAGGGACCAGTGCGCCTGGGTCCATGCCCAGGAACCAGAGGCTGCCACGGAAAAGGCCAAGGATCTCGTCAGGATGGCTGCAGCCAAGGCCAGGCTTTTAAGCCCCCTGGAGCAGCCTACTGTGGATGTTACCCCTGGTGCCCTGGTGCTTGGAGGCGGGGCCGCAGGCATGTCGGCAGCGCTTTCCATAGCTGATCAGGGCTACAATGTTACACTCATAGAAAAATCAAGGCAGCTTGGCGGCAACCTGAGGCGGCTTACCTGGACCCTGGACGGGGAAAACGCAAAGGAAGTACTCGAGGATATGATCTCCAGGGTAGAGGAACATCCAGGTATCGAGGTGATTACCAATTCCAGCGTGGAGTCCATATCTGGATACGTGGGTAACTTTACCAGCACCATTGCCACGGGCAAGAAGACAAGGCTGGTAAATCACGGTGTCACTGTTATTGCCACTGGAGCCCGGGAGTACAAGCCGAAATCCTATGCCTACGGCGAAAGTCCCAGGATCATCACACAGCTAGAGCTTGAGGAAAAGCTGTCCAGGGGCAGGGGTTTTCTGAAAAATGCCCGCAACATCGTGATGATCCAGTGTGTGGGATCAAGGGGCGATGACATGAGCCACTGCAGCAGGCTGTGCTGCACCCAGGCAGTCAAGAATGCCCTGAAGCTGAAGGAACTGAAGCCCGATGCCAACATCTACATCCTGTACAGGGACATGAGAACCTACGGCTTTTATGAAGATGCCTACAGGGAGGCCAGGAAAAAGGGGATAATCTTCCTCAGATACAGCCCGGACGAAAAACCCCAGGTGATAAAACAGGCCCGGGGAATCAAGGTGAGGACAAGGGACAGGCTGCTGGGAGATGACCTGGAGATACCCGCAAGCCTGGTGGTCCTTTCAGCAGGCATAGAACCCGGGGAAAACCAGGAGCTTTCCAAGATACTCAAGGCCCCCTTGACTTCCGAGGGCTTTTTCCTGGAGGCCCATGCAAAGCTCAGGCCTGTGGAGATAGCAGTAGACGGCGTATATCTTTGCGGCCTGGCCCATGGTCCCAAGAGCCTGGAGGAGTCTGTGGCACAGGCAAAGGCAGCGGCAGCCAAGGCCACTATCCCCCTTGCAAAGGGAAAGGTGGCAGTGGCACCTATTGTCTCCCGGGTCGACCAGGATGCATGCATAGGATGCGGCATTTGCGAAAGTCTCTGCCCTTTCAATGCCATAAGGCTTTCGAAGGTGGGAAAGAGGAAAAAGGCCCAGACCATTACGGCTTCCTGCAAGGGCTGCGGTATCTGTGCATCCCACTGCCCGACCATTGCCATAAGCATGGGAGGCTTTACTGATGAGGCCATAATGGCACAGATACATGCCTTTTCCGGCAGGGAGTGCGGCGAGGAGTAGAGCATGGCAGAGGTAAATGCAGCTTTAAAGGAGAATGAAATGACCCAAGAGGGTTTTGATCCCAAGATACTGGGCTTTTTCTGCCACTGGTGCTGTTATGCTGCAGCGGATTCGGCAGGGGTTTCCAGGTATCAGTATCCGCCCAATGTCAGGGTGATCCGTGTTATGTGCACCGGGCGCATAGACGCAAGATTTGTCATCGAGGCCTTTAGATGCGGGGCAGACGGAGTCTTTACCGGCGGCTGACACCTTGGTGAATGTCATTACCAGTCTGGTAATTACGAGGCCATGATCGTGACAGAGGCAGCAAGGCAGCTCCTGGAAGACTGTGGAGTGGACCAGGAAAGACTGGCCCTGGAATGGGCATCTGCAGCAGAGGCGCCGAGGTTCGTTGAGCTCATAACCGGATACGTATCAAGCATCAAGGAAAAGGGTCCTCTGGGCGCTGCTGCAGGGGAAATTCCCCGGGAAGAGATGAAGCGCAGGCTGTCGGCTGCAGTAAAGGCAGCAGAGGCAAGAAAGCCCCGCACCCTCCTGGGCAACCTTGCCAAGAAACTGGCAAAGTCCGGGGACTATTCCCCAGAGGCCATTTCCAAGGGTGTCAGCCAAAAGGTGCTTCCTGCCATGAGGTCGGAAAGGATAGCTGTTGAGGCAAGGATGATCCTTGAGGAAGGCCCGGTCGATATCGACTCGCTTTGCAAGGGCACAGGGGCTTCTGCCCAGGAGCTTGAAAAGATCATGGCTCCCCTGGAGAAAAAGGGAATCGTATCCCGGAAGAAAAACAAGTTCAGCCTTGCCGGCAGGAAATAAGAACAGGACAGGATCTAATTCATGACTCTACAGGCATCTAAACTGAATTCGGAATTCGTGGAAGAAATAATCCCCTACCAGGGCTGCGACACGGTAAGTCTCTGTTACGCCTGCGGCTCCTGCAGCGGGGTCTGCCCGGTGGAAAAGGTGGTGGATGAGTTCGACCCGAGAAAGATAGTGCACATGGTGGCCCTGGGCCTCGAGGAACAGCTCATAGACGGAGAGATCATATGGGCATGTTCCCAGTGCCAGAGCTGCATACCGGTATGCCCCCAGAATGTCCGCTGCGCTGACGTAATAAAGGCACTGCGCCAGGAGGCCAGGAAGAGGCAGGCAGTAGATGAGGAGCGTCTCCAGGACCTTGGGCAGTTTGCCGTTGTGGACGGCGGAAAATGTGTGGCCTGTCTGACCTGCGTGAGACTCTGTCCCTTTGGTGCGCCGGAGATAATCGACGAGGGTTACGCGGTGATCAAACCGGAGCTTTGCCATGCATGTGGCATATGCGTACTGGAGTGCCCGGCCGAGGCCATCAGGCTCGCTCCATCACTGGAGGCAAAGGGGGTGTTGACATGAGCAGGATCAAGGCAATTTGCTGCAATTATACCCTCAGCGTGGAGCCCGATGCACTGAAAAGCGCCGGGCTGGTACCGGAAGATGTGGAATTTGAAAGGCTTCCCTGTACCGGAAGACTGGAGGTCCCGGAGCTGCTTGATGCCTTTACTCAGGGGGCTGCTGCGGTCTTCGTGGTAGGCTGCGAGCTGGATAAGTGTCATAATCTTTCCGGAAGCAGGCGTGCGTCCAAGAGGGTGGCCCAGGCCAAGAAGATCCTGGAGGAGCTGGACATGGATCCGGGACTCGTGGAGATGTTTTTTGCAGGAAGGGGTGAAACAGAACCGGTGGTTGAGGCGGCAAGGTTGATGGCTGCCCGCGCTGCCAGGGCGAAGAAGGCCCAATAGAACAGGTTTATTCAGGCTTGAGGTATTTCTGATGATAATTGCTGAAAGAAAAAAACTCGGAGAACTCCTGGAAATGGTCAAGGGGTGCAGGCGTCTTCTTGTTCTCGGATGCAGGGGCTGCGTGGCAGTCTGTTCTGCAGGCGGCGACAAGGAGGTGAGCGTGCTGGCATCTGCCATAAGGCTCGGTCTTTCCAGGCAGGGGAAGGAGATAGAAATAGAGGAGCGTACACTGGTCAGGCAGTGTGACCCGGAATACATCGATCCCCTTAACGAGGACGCTTCTGATTTCGATGCTGTCCTTTCCATGGCCTGCGGAGTGGGGGTGAATTTCATTGCGGACCGCTGCGGCAAGGTCAATGTGCTGCCTGCACTGGATACAACCTTTTACGGGGCCAATCTGTCCAGCGGTGAATGGAAGGAGATGTGTGCAGGCTGCGGTGCCTGCGTGCTTCATCTTACGGGCGGGCTTTGTCCGGTTGCAAGATGTGCCAAGAGTCTTTCCAACGGACCCTGCGGCGGTTCCCAAAACGGCCGGTGCGAAATACACCCGGATGTTTCCTGCATATGGCAGCAGATTTATGACAAACTTTCAGGGCTCAACAGGTCGGATGAGATGAAAAATATCATGCCAATGCGCGACTGGACGTCTGCGGGCCATGGCGGTCCGCGTCGCAGAATAAGGGAGGACTTGCTGCCGTGAAAGCAGGAAGCAATCTTGAAAATGTACTACGCTCAGGGGCCTTTGCAGTAACAGGCGAGCTGGGGCCGCCCAAAAGCGGCGACCTTGAGCTGGTTAGGAAAAAGGCCAGGATCCTGAAGGGCTTCGTGGATGCGGTCAACATCACTGACTGCCAGACGGCCATAGTCAGAATGTCCAGCCTGACGGCAGGGCTTGCAGCCCTGGCCGAGGGCGTGGAACCTGTTATGCAGATGACCTGCCGCGACAGGAACCGTATCGGCATGCAGGCAGATATCCTGGGGGCTTCGGCCCTGGGGGTGAAAAACCTGCTCTGCCTTACCGGTGACCACCAGAAATTCGGGAATCATCCCCAGTCCAAGGGTGTCTTCGACATGGATTCCATCCAGCTTCTGCAGATGGTCAAGGGCATGAGGGATGAAAAGAAGTTCCAGTGCGGCGAGGAGATCAAGGGAAACGAGCCCAGTCTCTTTCTCGGCTGTGCCGCCAATCCCTTCGCCGACCCCTTTGAGTTCAGACCGGTGAGACTTGCAAAGAAGGTGGCAGCCGGTGCGGATTTCGTCCAGACCCAGATCATCTACAACCTGGAAAAATTTGCCAAATTCATGGAGATGGTCAGGGACCTCGGCGTGCACGAAAAGTGCTTTATCCTGGCAGGAGTGACCCCTCCTAAATCCCTCGGCATGGCAAGATACATGAAGAAGTTCGTGCCCGGTCTGGATGTCACTGACGAGGTCCTGGCAAGGCTTTCGGATGCAAAGGACCAGAGGGAAGAGGGTATAAATATCTGCGTGGACATAATCAGGCAGGTTCAGGACATACCCGGGGTAGCCGGCGTCCACGTCATGGCAATAGAATGGGAAGAGGCCGTGCCGGAGATAGTAAAAAGGGCCGGACTTTCCGACAGACCCGAGCCCAAGGGTATCGAGCCGGTACTTTCCAGCTCTTCTTCCATTGAAAAGGCAGTGGAAGATGCCAGGAAAGAGGTCAGGATAGAGTTTGAAGAGGAACTTGAAAGGGCCAGGACAGAGGCACAGGCATCCCGTGAACTGGTAATAAAGGAAAAGGAAAAAGTGGCCTCTGAGATTTCAGATCTCAAGAAGCAGATAGAGGAGGCAAGGACTATGGCAAGCCATAAAGAGGCCGAAGTCCGGAAACTTACTGAAGAGATACAAAAGGCGAAAAAGGAACTCGAGGCGAGCCAGGCGGCAGGCCCGGCACAAGCCCCGCCGGTTGCTGCGGCATCGCCGCCTCCAGGGCCGGGGGCACCGCCCCCGCCCGGCGGCCCGCTGACGGACAGGGAGCAAAAGGTACTGGAATCCCTGAACCTGGGACTGCAGGCCCTGAAAAGCGTCCTGGGGCTTGATGATTCCCAGTTCGAGGCCCTGAGGAGATTTCTAGAAGCGGAATTCATGCTCCAGCTGGGCCAGATACCAGCCCCTGCTCCGCCGCCTCCGCGGCCACCAGTGACAGAGCCGGCTCCCCCGGTACCAGAGGCTGAGCCAGCACCTGCAGAAGAAGCGAAAGCCCCCCGGGTGGAAGAGGCTGCAGAGGAAAAGACGGCCAGGAACAAGGAGGTGGTAAACCTTGTTGCCAAGGGCAACCTGGCCCTTCACAGCGGAGATTACAACGGTGCCATAGAGGCCTTTGAGAAGGCCCTTTCCATAGACAGCACCGATGAGAAGGCCAGGGCAGGGCTGGCCGATGCCAAGGCAGCCCTCCAAAAGGCACTTTCTGCAGTAAAGGAGGCCCCGGAAGAGGCAGCTGCAGCTCCTGAAGGCCTGCCGCCCCGCCCTGAAGAGATAGACGAACAGTGGTGGAAGGAAAAATGGGTAATCCGCTATACGGCCATGGGCAACGTGGCCCTCATGAAGGGCGATTATGATCAGGCTGTTTCTGCATTTGAAAAGGCCCTGGCCCTGGACGCTTCCAACGAAAAGGCCAAGGCCGGCCTTGAAAGGGCAAAAAACAGGCAGGGCATCTTTATCCCCGAGGTGAAGGCGGGACAGGCACCAGCAGCAGTGAAAGAAGCCGAGGCCGCACCGAAGCCTGAGGCAGAAGAAGCTGCCGAGGAAAAGAAGGAAGCTCCGCCTGAAAAACCTGTGGAAGAACCGGAAGCCAAGGCAGAAAAAGAGGTCAAAAAGGAAGAAAAGCCCCAGGCGAAACCCGCTGCTCCCAAGATCGAGATATCGGCACCTGCCGGGGAAGGCGTGGGAGAAATTGCAGTATCTCCCCTTTCAAAGGAGGAGCCTCCCCTTTCAGAACGGGCAGGGGACATCCCGGAAGACGTTTACAAGGAGGCATGTTCCGGCGCCATACAGAGCGTCACCCTTGGTGACGGTGAAAAGGCCATTTCAGTCGGGGGAGAAACAGCCCTTCCCTTTTACAACTTCGAAGGAGACATGCCCAACCCCCCCAGGGTGGCATTTGAAGTACTGGATTCAGAACCTGAGGAATGGCCGGATGTGCTTACAAAATATTTCGCAGACTGTCTCGGGGATCCGGCGGCATGGGCTAAAAAGTGCGTTGAAGAATACAATGCCAAGTCCATATGTCTCTCCCTTATCAGCACTGATCCAAACGGTGCAGACGTAGCCCCGGCAGATGCGGCAGCTGTGGCCCAGAAGGTGGTCGAGGCCGTGGATGTGCCCATAATCTTCTGGGGATGTGGCAATGCAGAAAAGGATACAGAGACCCTCAGGGAGATTACAGGCAGGATCGGGGAGAAAAAGGTTTGCCTCGGGCCCCTCACAGATGCCAATTACAGGACCTTGGGCGCCACTGCAATGGCGTTCCAGTACCCGGTGGTTGCATCTACTCCCATTGACGTAAACCTGGCAAAACAGCTCAACATCCTGCTGGAAAACCTTGGCGTGCATCTGGATCACATTCTCATGGATCCGTCCATCGGGGCAGTGGGATACGGCCTTGAATATACCTATTCCGTCATGGAAAGGATCAGGCTTGCAGCCCTTACCCAGCAGGACGACAAGCTTTCCTGTCCCTTCATAGTGAACCTGGGCAGGGAGGTCTGGAAGGCTAAGGAGACCCGTCTTCCCACTGACGGCATGCTCGGCGACCAGGAAAGACGAGGGGTTCTGATGGAGGCCATTACTGCCTCGGCCCTTCTGCTGGCAGGCGGTGAGCTCATGGTAATGAGGCATCCAAAGTCAGCAGCCCTTACAGAGGCCCTTGTGGAGGGTCTTTTGTAGGCGGGCAAGAATAAAGGCAGGCTTCAGGAGGCCAAGGCTTCCTGGATAGAATTTTAAAGAAACATAGAGAGGAAAGAATATGTCCAAGATAATCTGTTCTGCAGCCATCCGAGGCGCCCACAAGATAGTGGATATAGCCGAGGAGAAATACGAGGAAGCCCTGAAAAAATACGGCCCCGAACAGGAGGTAGGGTTCCCCAACACTGCATACTACCTCCCCATCATATACAGCATGCTCGGGGAGCCTGTTAAGCAGCTCGGGGACATGAAGGATATCTTCCAGGAATGCAGAAAGCTTCTTCCTCCTCCTGTCAGTGATCATCTCTGGCTGCCCTATCTTGCCCCTGCCCTTGATGCAGGCATGGCAACCTACTTTGCAGAGGAGATGTTTGAGGCAATAAGATACATAGAAGAGCCCCAGTACTACACAAAGACTGAAGATCCTCCTTCCAGCGGAAATTACTGGCTGGGTGCCGCCGACGACATCATCTTCAGGAAAAGGGGCGTGGAGTTCGTGGACGGTACGGCCCCGGGTTTTGCAGCCATTCTTGGTGCTCCGGCAGATGCCGAAGAGGCTGAAAAGATAGCCATTGAACTCCAGGAAAAGAACCTCTATATCTTTCTCCATGACCAGACCGACGGCATCTATTTCCCAGACCAGCTCCTGAAGAGGAAGGTGCAGATCGGCTGGTCAACTAGGCTTGTACCCTTCGGCCCGACTTATACCTCCACCATATTTTCCATCGGTTTTGCCTGCCGCGTGGCCTTGGCCTTCGGAGGCATCAAGCCCGGTGACTACAAGGGAAACCTTATCTACAATAAGGACAGAACCTTTGCATTTGTCATAGCATTCGGTCCGGTCTCTGACGAGTGGTATGCAAACGCAGCCGGTGCCATAAACTGGGGGTTTCCCACCATCTCCGACTGGGATATACCGGAGGTCCTTCCAACCGGCATCTGTACCTACGAACACGTGGTGAGCAAGGTCCCCCACGACGAGATCGTACAGAAGGCCATAGAGGTCAGGGGGCTGAAGGTGAGCGTCACCAAGATAGATATCCCTGTCTCTTACGGCCCTGCCTTCGAGGGAGAACGTATCAGAAAGGACGATCTTTTCCTGGAATGCGGCGGCGGAAGGACCCTGGGAGTCGAGGTCCTGGTCTCCAAGGACATGGACGAGGTGGAAGACGGCAAGGTCATAGTGGAAGGCCCGGAGATGACAGACTGCAAGGAGGGCGACAAACTGCCACTTGCCATCCTGGTAGAGGTTGCAGGCAGACAGATGCAGCCTGACTTTGAGCCCATCCTGGAGCGTCAGTTCCATCACCTCATCAACTATGCCCAGGGTATCATGCACATAGGCCAGAGGAATATAATGTGGCTTAGGGTGGGAAAGGCTGCCATCGAAAAGGGCTTCAAGTTTGAACACATAGGCAGGATACTCCATGGAAAGCTCCACCAGGATTTCGGGGCCATCCTGGACAAAGTCCAGGTGAAGATCTACACCGTGGAGGACAAGGTCAAGGAGATCCTTGAACTTGCCAAGGAGGTCTATGCGGAAAGGGACAGGCGGCTCGGTTCCATGACGGACGAGAGCGAGGACATATTTTACTCATGTACCCTGTGCCAGTCCTTTGCTCCAAGCCATGTATGCGTAATTACGCCTGAACGCATCGGCATGTGCGGCGCCTACAACTGGCTAGACGGAAAGGCGTCGTACGAGATCAACCCCACAGGCCCGAACCAGCCCATAGAAAAGGGCAAGTGCATAGATCCCAAGCTGGGTCAGTGGGAAGGCATAAATGCATTTGTGAAAAAGGCCTCCAGGGGCAAGGTGCAGCAGGTGAGCGCCTATTCTCTCATGGTGGATCCCATGACTGCCTGCGGGTGCTTTGAATGTATTGCAACCATGCTGCCCATGTGCAACGGGATTATGATCGTCAACCGCGATTACATGGGCATGACGCCCAGCGGCATGAAATTCACCACCCTGGCAGGCATGGTCGGCGGCGGACAGGTGACTCCTGGATTTCTCGGGGTATCCAAGCACTACATCTGCTCCAGGAAGTTTATGCAGGCTGAAGGCGGCCTGAAGAGGGTAGTGTGGATGCCCAAGATGCTCAAGGAGGAACTCCGGGACCGTCTGGAAGAAAGGGCAAAGGAAGAAGGTGTTCCAGAACTCCTGGACCTCATAGCAGACGAGGAAGTCGGGGTTTCCGAGGACGAGGTTTTGAAATTCTTGCAGGAAAAGGGTCATCCTGCACTTTCTATGGAAAGCGTAGTTTAAGAGGAGCTAAGGTATCATGGCGCTTACAGGAATAGAGATCCTGAAAATGCTCCCCAAGAAGAATTGCGGGGAGTGCAACGTACCTACCTGCCTGGCATTTGCCATGAAGGTGGCGGCCGGCCAGGCTGATATAGGTGATTGTCCCTATGTTTCGGACGAGGTCAAGGAAAAGGTCAGCGAGGCCAGTGCACCTCCCATCCGGACCATTACCCTTGGAAGCGGTGATGACAAGTTTTCATTCGGGGGAGAAACATGCCTTTACAGGCATGAGAAGCGGTTTGAGCATCCAACCGGCATAGCCGTCCTGGTCAGTACCGACATGGGAGAAGGAGATGTGGACGGCAGGCTGGACAGGTTTCTGGCCCTTAGATACGACCGGGTGGGAGTGGAGCTGAAGGCAGACCTCTTTGCCGTAAAGGATGCCTCTGGTGACTCGGCCGCCTTTACCGCCCTTGTGGAAAAGGTACGCTCAAGGTGTCCGGATGCTGCCCTCATCCTCATGAGCGAAAGCCCGGATGTCCTCAAGGCAGGGGCCCAGGCCTGCGGGGAACATGTACCCCTTCTGTATGCTGCAACTGCTTCAAATGCAGATGGTGTGAAGGAGGTGGCAAAGGATGCGGGATGCCCCCTGGCCGTAAAGGGAGAGAACATAGGCGAGACGGCCAAGATCTCGGAGAAACTCCAGGCCGACGGCCTGAAGGACCTGGTACTGGACACTGGCTCACGCGCCATGAAAAGCGTTTTCGAGGACCAGATCGTGTGTCGCAGGGCCTCGGTGAAGCACAAGTATAAGCCCCTTGGTTTCCCCACCATAACCTTCCCGTGCGAGATGACAGATGACCCGTTCATGGAAACGGTCATTGCCTCCATTCTTGTTGCAAAGTATGCAGGTATTGTAGTGCTTTCGGATCTGCAGGGAGACACCCTGTTCCCATTGCTGCTGGAAAGGCTCAATATATTTACCGATCCCCAGAGGCCCATGGTGGTGCAGGAAGATATCTATCCCATCAACGGCCCGGATGAGAACTCGCCTGTGCTTGTGACATGTAACTTCTCCCTCACCTATTTTATAGTGTCCGGGGAAATAGAGGGAAGCAAGGTGCCTTCCTGGCTGCTCATCAAGGATACCGAGGGCCTGTCAGTGCTCACTGCATGGGCTGCCGGCAAGTTCAGTGCAGACCTCATTGCCCAGTTTGTTAAAAAGAGCGGCATAGAAGACAAGGTCAAGCACAGGAGTCTCATCATCCCGGGCTACCTTGCATCCATCAAGGGCGAGCTGGAAGAGGAACTTCCCGACTGGAAGATACAGATAGGCCCCAGGGAGGCAAGCCACCTGCCCCCGTATCTCAAGAAATGGAAGCCGGAAGAATAGGCCCGGGAAGACCGGAAACAAAGCGAGGAAATTGCTATGTATGTCCAATGTATAGCTGAAAGCATAAACATAATGGGAAACCGTACAGGCAGTGCCATGAGGGCCCGGGATCCCGGCCCCATAGTGGAAATGGCCCACGAGGAAGTGGCAGACGGCGGGGATTTCCTGGATCTGAACATAGGCCCTGCCAGGAAGGACGGCCCGGACCTCATGCCGTGGATCGTCAGGGTGGTTGAGGAAGTGACAGACTGTCCCCTCTCCCTTGATACCACCAATGCAGATGCCCTCATAGCAGGTATGAAGGCCGCCGAGCACCCGGAGCGTCATATCATGAACTCCATATCCCTCCAGCCGGAAAGGATGAAAAAACTCATCCCGGTGGCTGCAGAAGCGGGATGCTACGTGGTTGGTCTTCTGTGGGGCGTTGATGGAATGCCAAGAGATTCTAACGAGAGGGCGGCAATGACCATTGACCTTCTCATGGCCATGAATGAGGCCGGCATACCCAATGAAAAGATACTTGTTGACCCGATTGCCACTCCTATCACACTGGGGTCTGACCAGGTCATGAGCGGGCTGGAATTTATGGCCATGCTGCCGGACATTGCCCCCGGTGCCAAGAGCACTGTAGGCCTTTCCAATGTCTCAAACGGAGTGGATGCAAAGCTCAGGCCCTACCTCAACAGGGCATTTCTTGCCATGCTCATGAAGCATGGTGTATGGTCTGCCATCGTGGATACCTACGATCACGAGCTGATAGAACTTGCCCACGGGGAAAGGCCGGAGCTTCTCAAGCTGGTTCATGATATCATGGATGACAATGACCCGGATCCAAGCACGCTTTCAGACAAGGAACTCGAGTACTACAAGACCACCAGGGTACTCATGGGCAAGACCATCTTTTCCGAATCCTGGCTGGAACTTTAAGAGGTGCCATGGCTGAATTTATTCACATAACCATAGACGGCGACGAGGTTAAAGCCCAAGCAGGCCAGACCATCCTCCAGGCGGCAGAGGCAGCAGGCATAAAGATCCCTAAGATATGTCATATCAAGGGTGAAGAGGATTCTTCCAACCCCTGCCTTCTGTGCATGGTGGAGATCGAGGGAAAGGGAAGGGTAAGGGCATGCTCAACCCCTGCAGAAGATGGTCAGGTCATAGAGGTCCACAACCGTGAACTCGACGCCTTCAGGAAGGAACGCCTGGAGACCTTGGCGGAAAGCCATTACGGAGACTGCCGCGCCCCCTGCAACCTTACCTGCCCCGGGGGAATTAACGTACAGGGTTATGTGAACCTGATTGCCAAGGGTGAATATCTTGCCGCCCTCATGCTCATCAAGGAAAAGAATCCCCTCCCTATAGCAGTGGGCCGCGTATGCCCCAGATTCTGCGAAACAAGGTGCAGGCGCATACTCCTGGATGAGCCTATTGCCATCAATCACCTCAAGAGATTTGTGGCAGATTATGCAAGAGATTCGCATTTTCGCGATACAGAGGTGGGAAGACCCACGGGCAGGAAGGTGGCAATCATAGGAGGCGGGCCGGCAGGGCTTTCCTGTGCCTATTTTCTCCGGAAACAAGGCCATCAGGTTACCATTTTCGAGGCCGAGGAAAAGCTGGGCGGACTCATGAGATACGGTATTCCGGGGTACAAGCTTCCCAACAGGGAGGTGGACCGGGAGGTGCAGGGTATTTTGAACCTGGGTGTCCACGCCAGGCTCGGGAAGAGATGGGGAACAGATTTTACCCTCCAGGATCTCAAGGACCAGGGATTCGATGCCGTGTTCATAGCAACTGGCCTTTCCAGGCAGAAACAGCTGGAAATTGAAGGCGCAAGCCATGCCATCTGCGGCCTGGGTTTTTTGAAAAGGATAAATCTCGGGGACAGGCCTGCCATAGGAGAACAGGTTCTCATAGTCGGCGGCGGGGACATAGCAGTAGATTCTGCCAGGAGTGCAAGGCGCCTTGGGGCAAAGAATGTAACTGTTATATATCCAAGGTCCAGGGTAGAGCTTCCTGCCCACCAGAGGGAAATAGAAGAGGCGGAAAAGGAAGGCGTTCAGTTCTTTCTCATGGCAACTCCTCTAAGGATCATCAAAGAGGACGGGCAGATCAAGGTGGAGATGGCCCGTACCATCCTGGACGAGCCGGATGAAAGGGGCATAAGGCATCCAATTCCCATGCCGGGCTCACGTCTAACCTGGACAGGAGATACCGTAATTTCCGCCCTTGGCCAGGAGGGAGATCCTACATTCCAGAGTTACGGGGAACTCGAGGCCTCTATCGTCCTGACCCCCAGAAAGACCATAAAGGCACATCCCAGCACCATGAAGACAAGCGTGGAGGGTATCTATGCCGGGGGGGATGCGGCTACTGGCTCCAGGACAGTGATACAGGCAGTGGCAGGCGGCAGGAGGGCAGCAGAGTCCATCCACGAGTACCTCACAAAGGAAAAACCCGGCGTGCTGGAACCCCGGTTCAATTTCACAAAGGGAAAGAGATTTGAAGATGTGGACATGCACAACTTTGAGGGTTATGACCTGCAGCTGAACGAGGTCATGCCTGCTAGGCCCCCGGAACGCAGGACCGGGGACTTCGGCGAGGTCCAGCTCGGGTTTTCCGAGGAGATGGCGGTCAGGGAAGCAAACCGCTGTCTCCAGTGCGGCTGCCTCGGCCTTTCCAAGTGCACCTACCGTGAATACTGTGTTGACTACAGGGTCAAGGCCAACAAGGCAAGGACCAGGCTCAAGTATCCCCTGGATCGTTCCCATCCCTTCATAGTTGTTGATGCCAACAAGTGCATTGGATGCACCAGATGCATCAGGAGCTGCAAGTACGATGCCTTCGAACTGGATTTCACTCTGGATCCAAAGACCAGGCTGCTGACAGATGTTTCCATTAAGATAAAGGACAATTGCGTCTCTTGCGGGGCCTGTGTGGATGCCTGCCCGACTGGTACCCTTTCCAAGCAGGACAGCGTGGTGCCGCTTCTCCCGGCCCAGCTTTCAACAGTAAAGACCGTGTGTACCTATTGCGGTACAGGCTGCAGCCTGGATGTGGTCTCCATGTACGGGGCAATCCTGGAGGTAAAGGCAGACATGGATTCTCCGCCGAATTACGGTCAGCTCTGCGTAAAGGGACGTTTCGGCTATACCTTTTACAGGCACCCTGAAAGACTTTACCTCCCCCTGGTCAGAGACAGCCTGGATGAACCCTTCAGGGAGGTGGGGTGGAATGACGCCCTGCGGGTTACCGCTGAAAGATTTACCAGGATAAAGGAAAAATACGGTCCGGACAGCATGGGAGTGCTGTCATCTGCACGATGTACCAACGAGGAGAACTACCTGCTCCAGAAGCTTGCACGGGCAGCCTGGGGTACCAACAATGTTGATAACTGTGCCCGGGTCTGACACGCTCCCTCGGTCAGCGGTCTGCTGGCAACACTTGGAAGCGGAGCAGCAACAACCTCTTTTGAACAGATTATCGGTGCGGACTGCCTTCTGATTTGCGGAGCCAATACCACTGAAGCACATCCCATAATCGGCCTTAAGATAAAGGAGGCGGTGAGAAGGGGGGCAAGGCTCGTTGTCATTGATCCCAGAAGGACGGACCTTGCGGCAATTGCAGAGGAGCAGGATGGCGGGATCTGGCTAAGAATCCGTCCAGGCAGCAACATCCCGCTCCTGAACGCCATGCTCCATACCATCATTGAGGAAGGGTTGACGGATGAAAAATTCATCCAGGAACGCACGGAAAACTTTGATGAACTGAAGGAGCAGTGTGCAGACTATTCCCCTGAGAGGATGGCCCAGCTTACGGATGTGCCCCCTGAACTTATCAGGGAGGCCGCAAGGCTTTATGCGTCTTCTGAAAATTCTCTGGTCCTCTACGGTCTCGGCGTTACGGAGCATAAGGGAGGCACTTCCGGCGTCATCGCCCTGGCAAACCTTGTGCTTGCCACCGGGCACGTGGGAAGGCCCCATAACGGCATAAATCCCCTGCGGGGGCAAAACAACGTGCAGGGCGCTTGCGACATGGGCACCCTCCCGTATATATTGCCCGGTTACCAGTCAACGGATGATCCCGAGGCCCTGGAAAGGTTTGCAAGGGCATGGGGGGTGTCGAACCTGCCAGGCGGGAGGGGGCTCATGGAGCCCCAGATGTATGATGCAGCCCTTAAGGGAGATTTCAAGGCCCTTTACTGCGTCGGGTACGATCCCGCCCACACACAGTCAGATATCGGCAGGATAAGAGATGCATACAGGGCCATGGATTTTGTGGTCGTGCAGGACATGTTCCTGACCGAGACCGCAAAACTTGCCCATGTGGTTCTGCCTTCTACCTGCTTCTATGAAAAGGAAGGAACCTTTACCAGCGGCGAGCGCCGGGTCCGGAAGGTCAACAAGGTCATAAACCCCAAGCGGCGTCTAAAGGCAGACTGGGAAATAATATGTCTTATTTCCCAGGCCATGGGTTACCCCATGATATATACCAGCCCCGAGCAGGTCATGACTGAAATCCAGAAGATGACCCCTTCCTACGGCGGTATATCCTACGGGGGAATCGGCGACACAGGCCAGGTCTGGCCTTGTCCGTCCAAGGGGCATCCTGGTACTCCTTTGCTTCACACCGAGAAGTTTCCCAGGGGCAAGGCCTCTTTCGTGCCTGTATCCTATATTGTCCCTGAAGAAGAGGCAGACAAGGATTATCCCCTGGTCCTGGTTACAGGCAGGCGGCTCGAGCATTACAACAACGGCTCAATGACCAGGAGATGCCAGGGGTTCGAGCTCATAGCGCCCCACGAGCTATTGGAGATCAACCCGGAAGATGCTGCGGCCCTTGGCATAAAGGATGGCCAGAAAGTCAAGGTGAAGTCCAGGAGGGGCAGTATCAGGGCAGTTGCCAGGGTCACCCAAAGGAGCAAGCCCGGCACCGTGTTCATGACCTTTCATTTCCAGAAGGATCTCACAAATCTCCTTACAAGTCCCGGAATGGACAACAAGACGCTGACACCGGAATATAAGGTCTGTGCAGTCAGAATTGTGACTTGACCGGCAGGCAGTAACAATAACCTTGCAGGCAGCAGGGCCGGATTTTCCGGCCCTTCTTGTTGACCCGATCACTGTTCATTCGGGCTTTTCTCAAGCAATATCGTTGTTCATTTTTTGCGCCGTCAAAAGAAATGAACATTTGTATAATCATCTTGCAGTTATTACTATTTTAATGCTGGAACCGATTTTAATCCTAAAATAGCGATAGAGGCATGTTATGGAATCATTTAAAGGAACTACCGTCATTGCCATAAGGCACGGCGGCCGGGTGGTCATTGCCGGAGACGGACAGGTCACCCTTGGCAATACGGTTGTAAAGCAGAAGGCCAAGAAGGTAAGAAGGCTTTTCAACGGGAAGGTCATATCAGGATTTGCTGGTGCAACAGCCGATGCCTTTACCCTTTTTGAAAGGCTGGACGCCAAGATAGAGGCATATGGCGGAAACCTCCTCAGGGCTGCTGTGGAGCTTGCCAAGGATTGGCGAACGGACAAGCTTCTAAGGCGTCTGGAGGCAATGCTCATAGCGGCAGACAGCAGTCATACACTTCTTATCTCAGGTTCAGGGGACGTTATAGAGCCTGATGACGGCATCATTGCCATAGGTTCAGGCGGCCCCTATGCCCTTTCTGCGGCCAGGGCCCTTGTTGCCCACAGCGGCCTTTCGGCAAGACAGATAGCGGAATCCGCCCTTGGGATTGCCGCTGACATATGTATCTACACCAACCATTCATTCATATTTGAAGAAATAGAGGACAAGTCGCAATGAAGGCATTGACTTCTGATGAATTTCAACCGCTTACCCCAAGGCAGATTGTTGCCGAGCTTGACAAATATATTATCGGCCAGGACAAGGCCAAGAGATCCGTTGCCATTGCACTTAGGAATCGCTGGCGCAGGCAGCAGGTACCAGAGGAACTGCGGGACGAGATAGCTCCAAAGAATATCATAATGATAGGCCCTACCGGCGTGGGCAAGACCGAAATCGCCAGGCGTCTGGCCAGACTTGCAAGATCCCCTTTTTTGAAGATTGAGGCAAGTAAGTTCACGGAAGTGGGCTATGTGGGCAGGGACGTGGAATCCATGATTAGAGACCTGACACATCTTGCCGTGGACATGGTCAAGGCAGAGGAAAAGGAAAAGGTTGAGGAAAAGGCCAGGTTCCAGGCAGAGGAACGGCTTCTTGACCTGCTGATTCCGCCCAGGCCGGCTGGCTCTCCAGAAGAGGCCCCTTCTGGTCCCAGCGACACAAGAGAGCGTTTCAGGCAGATGCTCCGCGAGGGCAAACTGGATGAAAGATTTGTGGAACTTGAGATTTCTCAGAAGCCTGCTGCCCCAATGGTGGAAATCTTTGCAGCAGCGGGGATGGAAGAAATGCAGTCTAACCTCCAGGAAATGCTCTCAAACGTGTTTCCAAAGAAGAAAAAGCGCAGGCGTGTTACTGTTAAGGAGGCCAGAAAGATCCTGGAACAGGAGGCTGCAGGACGCCTCATCGACATGGATAAGGTAGTGGAAAAGGCCGTTGCCAGGGTGGAACAGTCAGGCATCATCTTCCTTGACGAGATAGATAAGATAGCCGCAGGGGCAGGTGCAGGAAAGGGAGGTCCGGATGTGTCCCGGGAAGGGGTGCAGCGGGATCTTCTGCCCATTGTTGAAGGCACCAGCGTTCATACCAAGTATGGTATCGTCAGGACGGATCATATCCTGTTCATGGCAAGCGGTGCATTTCATGTGGCAAAGCCCTCTGACCTTTTGCCAGAGCTTCAGGGGCGTTTCCCAATCAGGGTTGAGCTGGATTCCCTGACCCGGGAGGATTTTGCCAGGATACTCACAGAGCCTGAAAATGCCCTGGTCACCCAGTACAAGGCACTTATGGAGACCGAGGAAATAGAGCTGGTATTTGAAAAGGATGCCATCGAGGAAATTGCCGGTATTGCGTTTGAAGTAAATTCGCGTACGGAAAACATAGGAGCCAGGAGGCTTCATACCGTCATGGAAAGACTACTTGAGGAAATTTCCTTCGAGGCTCCGGACGTGGGGCCTCAGACCATAAGGATCACTCCTGATTACGTACGGGAAAAACTTACCGATATCCTGGAAGACCAGGATCTGAGCAGATTCATCCTTTAGGAGAAATACATGTCAGCAACTTCTACAGCACAGGTTCTCATTGAGGCCCTTCCCTATATAAAGAAGTTCTACGGCAAGACCATAGTCATAAAGTACGGTGGTCATGCCATGGTGGACAGCCATCTCAAGAAACAGTTCGCCCTGGACATTATACTTATGAAATACGTGGGGATAAACCCGGTGATCGTACATGGAGGGGGGCCCCAGATAAGCCGTATAATGAAGCGCATGGGGATCGAGTCTACCTTTGTCCAGGGACAGCGGGTGACAGATGAAGAGACCATGAGCGTAGTTGAAATGGTGCTGGTGGGTACCGTCAATAAGGAGATAGTCGGGCTCATAAACCGTCTTGGCGGCCGTGCTGTCGGCCTTTCAGGCAGGGACGGGGACCTTATCAGGGCAGAGCGCATGAAGATATACAAGTATACCGGCGATGAAAGGCCCCCTGAGATTATAGATATCGGCAGGGTGGGAAAGGTGCACGATGTCAACCCCGGGGTCCTTACCGCACTGGAATCCCAGGGCTTTGTGCCTGTGATAGCCCCGGTGGGAGTTGGTCCTGATGGTCACGCCTACAACATAAATGCTGACCTGGTGGCAGGGGCAGTTGCCGGAAAGCTCAGGGCGGAAAAACTTATCCTTCTTACAGATGTGCCCGGGGTTCTTGGGCCGGGCGGGGAGGATTCTCCCCAGAGGTTGATTCATTCTATGAGTTTCCGCGAGGTAGAAAATGCAATTTCCCAGGGAGTTGTCTCAGGAGGCATGATACCCAAGCTCAAGGCATGTCTGAAGGCCCTGAAAAAGGGGAGCAGGAAGGCACATATTATTGATGGCCGAAGGGAACATGCCATCCTTCTGGAACTTTTTACAGATGCAGGTGTGGGAACAGAGATAGTAATGGCCTGATGGGTTAGTCCTGTAGGGTTACTTGCTGTTGTTTTTCTCTATATCAGAAACGGCCTTTACCAGGTATTTTACGGGTTTTTTGATCCCCTTGGGATAGGCTGGCACCATGCCATAACCAGTCAGCATGTCTTGCCCTTTTTTTGCCAGGACTGCCTTGATAAACTGTTTCTGCCTGTCAGGGATTGTCTTGCTTGTTTCCATTTTCAAGAACATGTAAACAGCCCTTGAAAGGGGGTATTCGCCTGTCAGGATATTTTCATCCGTGGGCAGAAAGTAGCGGGCGCCTTCACTGGGTGCAATGGGCAGGGCATATGCCTTCTGCCCCGTGCTAATGATTCCGCTGAATCCAATGGCCTTTTTATCCCTGGATATTTCCATTAGCACGTCGGCACTGTCAATCTGTTTCAAAAGGCCTCTTTTGAAATGTCCCCGGCACAGGGCTGTCTCTCTCATGAGTCTTGAGATAAGGCTTTGACTTGTAAGGCCCACCAGGTGAATGGGCTGGGCTGTCCACGGCCCTGAAAGGCCGAGTTCTCCCCATCTTGTTATTTCAAATGGGTAGCTGCAAGCCCTGTCATGTGAAAAAATGGCATCGATCTGGGCGATGGTAAGGCCCTTCAGGGGGTTGGAAACGTTTGTCAGGATCAGTGCGGCTACTGCCCCAACCTGGATTGAAAGAATATCCGGGTGAGAGGGGTTCTTGAGAAGTTCGATCTTCCGGCTAGATCTTTTCTCAGGAAGCGGACTGAAGCCGAAGGCGACATCTGCGCCGGATTTTTCGAAAATCGAGAAAGAAACGGCAGGATCAGCCGTGATAAATACAAGAATATTTTCTGTTTTTCTTTTTGGTACGGGGTACTCGAGTTTTTTTACATAATTTTCCAGGAAGCAGGGGCCTATAATCGTAAAATTGCCTGAGGTTTCTTGCCGCTCTGGTGTATTCTTGGTGACATTTTGGGCAAAAAGTGGAGAAGCAAGGCATAACAGGGAAAAACTGGCCAGAATAAGAAGGGTGTTTTTCTTCATTTTCTTCTGTCTTTTGCTCTTTATTCTATATGGAGCGGTTTGTCATGAAAGATTGTACCGGAAAGTTCTTCAAGGGCGGAAGTATCCAATATCTTGATTTCAGGGCCTTTGACCTCTATGATCCCGGCTTTTTGCATCTTGGAAAATATCCTTGAAAGTGTTTCCGGTATGGTTCCCAGGAGGCTTGCCAGCTGGGTCTTTGATATGTCCAGTACCACTGAAGCATTTTCTGCCGGCTTCTGTCTGCTCTTCAGGATAAGAAGATAGGTGGCAAGGCGTCCCGGCACCTCTTTCAAGGAAAGGTCGCCGATCATGCGTGCAAAATACATCAACCGCTTGGAGAGAACTGCCAGCAGATTCATGGCCAGCCAGGGATCCTCCTTCAAGAGGTTGACGAATTTGTTCCTTTGTATGAAAAAGGTCATGGTCTTCTCAGTAGCCATGGCATTTGCTGGAAATCTGGCCTGGGCAAAGACCGCTGCCTCTCCAAATGGCTCCTTGGGTCCGAAAATATGGAGGATTTGTTCCCGGCCTTCTGAGGAAAGCTTGTATATTTTTACCTTTCCCTCCATTATGACATGGAAGCCATCTGCCGGATCTCCTTCCAGAAAGATTGTCTGCCTGGGCTTGAACTGCTTGACTGAGCCGATTGATTCCAAGTCTTCCAGTTCCTTTTCAGGAAGGCCCTTAAAAAGGAAACAACTTTTGAGAAGATTCTTTATTTCCATCATTTCAAGTTACAAAGTTTATTTGCCTTTTGCTTGCCTTCATGCAAGGGCTGTCTTATAAAATAGAGGGCTGAAAAATCTTATATAAAGGGGTTAAGGGTTTGCTTCAAATCTTCTCACAAAACAAGGACTCCGTTGAGCCCGGAAGCCGGATAGAAAAAGGATGCTGGATCAATCTCGTGGCTCCAACTGAAGAGGAGATTAACCGGATATTGAAGGAGACTCAAGTGCTGCCGGAGTTTCTGCGCTATCCCCTTGATGTTGAGGAAACTTCCAGGGTCGAAAGCGATGAGGGACAGATCCTCATTATTGTAAAGATTCCCTTCCCCCAGCACAGCGGGGAAATGGTGCGCTTTGAGACAATACCTCTGGGGATCATTGTTCTCGAAGGCATTATTATCACGGTCTGTCCGGTAGAAACTGAAATACTAGCCAGGGTAATAGAATCTGCCAAGAAACAGCGTATTTTCGTAAGCAGGGTCAGGTTCATTTTCAATATATTTTTCAGGGTGGCCAGCGACTATCTCAGACACCTGAGACTCATTGACCGCTTGATGGAAGAATACGAACAGGAGCTTCAGCTTTCCATGAGAAACAGGGAACTGGTTAAGCTTCTGAACCTGGAAAAGAGCCTGGTCTATTTCAACACCAGTCTTAAGGCCAATGATATGGTCATGGTAAGGCTTGGCAGCGGCAGGTTCATCCCAATAGACGAGGATGACGAGGATATCCTGGAGGATGCCCAGATTGAGAACCAGCAGGCCATAGAAATGGCAAAGATATACAGCGATATCCTGGCCGGAATGATGGATGCCTATGCATCTGTCATTTCAAACAATTTAAATATAGTCATGAAGTTTCTGACCGCCGTGACCATTGTACTTATGCTGCCCAACCTGGTGGCAAGCATCTACGGCATGAACATAAATCTTCCCTTCCAGCACAATCCCCATGCCTTTTTTATCACAATGGGCTTTTCATTTTTGATTTCCCTTGTAGTGGTCTATATCTTCATTAAGAAAAAGATGTTCTGATTCCTGACACTCCCGTGGTGAAAGATGCCTGACCAGATCCACCTGGATAAAAAAGACCCGGAAAAAGAGGCCTGGATTGCAAATTTTTTTACGGAAAATCACCTGGCCTACGAGGCATTTCCCAATGAGGTAGCCTCCCCGGAGCAGCTGAAGTTCATAGTCTATACCGAGGATGAGCCTTTTTACTATCCATGTTCCGACAAGATCTTTCATGCCATCATAAACAAGGAGAACAGTGAATACCTGATACTTCAGTACATGAAGGTCTGGGAGAAGATAGAGCCCCTGGTCAATAACCTGATAGAGGACGAGTTCAAAAAGAAATTCCTGCATAGTCTTCTCAGGATCAAGTTCCGCCATGAGACGTCTTCCCTTGTGATGATGCCTTCCAGGGTGGAAAAAAGGCTGCTTCAGATATTCGTGCGGGTCAGCGAGATAGACAGGCCCCTTTCCCACGAGAAGGAAAAAAAGAACAGAAAGATCCATGAACTCCTGGCTTCAACAGAGTTCAGGGATGCCCTGAACGAAAGGTCAGGGCTGGATATCACTCCTGAAACCGCCTTAGACGAGATCAACCTGCAGATAAACGTGCTGAAACTGCGGAGGCTCATGAGCCTTTCAAGCAACATCAACCGGCTTATGGCCATGGAAGAGCCGTCTAAGGAAGATATTGACCATCTCATGTCCAGAAATATCAGCGGTGAAGGGTGGGAAAGGTTCCTGAACATGCTGAAGGAGTGGCAGGGGCATGACACGTGGCACTATCTTCTATGGCAGGGGCCTTCGGCAGGGGCCTTCCTGCTGGACCTTGAAATCATAAAGATACTTCTCCACTTCCGGGTAAAAGTGATTATTTCTGTGAAGCAGTCCTTTTATCACCATGAGATCACCATGGCGGATATTATAGATGACCCTTATCTTTCCGAACACCTCAAGGAGGTGGATATCATTGCCAGGAAGGATATCTCCAAAAATGATCTCATAGACAAGCTGAAAAGCGACAAGACGGTATTTGTCATTTCGGACGGCACACAGGAGAAGTTCAATCCCCTCCTGACATCTGTAACGTTTGCCAGGGCATTCAAGGAATCGGATGCGGTAGTTGTTCGCTCAGCAGAAGATGCCTACTGCATTGAACGTTCTCATTTCAGCTTCACCAGAGACATGATCTTTCGTTCCACCACCGGGCCGGAGGACAGGCTGGTCCTCATGATCAAGCCCCGTCATCCAAAGGTGATACGTTTTTCCGAAAAGGACCTGCGGGCCAAGGCAGAAAGCCTTATCTACCATCTCCAGGTGGAAAAGAACCGCGGAAAGACCATCATGTTCTATAGTGCCATAGTTGGAAGCATTCCCAACCAGCTTGAAACTGCTAAAAAGATCCTTAAAGTTTTTGTCAGCTACCTGAGACAGAAACAGGAAGGAGTTGTGGTTATCAACCCGGCAGAGCATTTTGAGCCGGGAATGGATGCCGATGATATCATGTACATGTGGGAAATAGTGCAGAGAAGCGGTCTAATCGATATATGGCGTTTCCAGACCTATGAGGATATAGAGAAGGCCTTTGAGCTTATGGGAGAAAAGGTCCCGCCGGAGTGGGTGGGCAAGGATGCCACTTACAGCACCGGTTGCACCAAGGAGATGCAGATAGCAAAAGAGGTCCAAAAGGAGCATCCAGAGATGCAGATCATAGGACCTTCCTGGGAAAAATTCCTGCGGCGCAAGGAATATGGGGTGGGGAAACTTTTTGACAGGGCCCTTGGAGATGTTGCCTGATGATGAGAAGAAATCTGGATTTTGAAGACAACACGGCCATAATTGACCTTTACGGGGAACACGGCCGGAATCTCAAGATGATTGAAAACACCCTGGGTGTGGATATCGATGTGCGGGGTAACCAGCTCACCATATCCGGTGATGAAGTAGGTACTGATCTTGCGCAAAAGGCCTGTGCACAGCTCTACCAGCTCATAGAAAGGGGATATCCCCTTCAGTCAAGGGATGTGGAATTTGCCCTGGGGATCCTGAGCGAGGACCCCAAGGCCAGGATTGCTGAAATCTTCCTGGACAAGCTCACCATAAAATCAGGAAGGAGAAGTGTTTCTCCCAAGAGTTTGGCTCAGAAATTCTATGTTGAGGCCATAAGGAACAGTGATATCGTCTTCGGAATAGGACCAGCTGGTACGGGCAAGACCTATCTGGCCATGGCCATGGCAGTAGCCGCCCTTCTGAACGACGAGATAACCAGGATCATAATGGTTCGTCCTGCTGTTGAGGCAGGTGAACGTCTCGGCTTCCTGCCGGGTGACCTTGAGGAAAAGGTGAATCCCTACCTTCGGCCCCTGTACGATGCCCTTTACGACATGCTGCCCTTTGAAAGGGTGGCCCGTCTGTTGGAACGGGGCATAATAGAAGTGGCTCCCCTGGCATTCATGAGGGGCCGGACCTTGAACGACGCCTTTATCATCCTGGACGAGGCCCAGAATACCACTTCTTCCCAGATGAAGATGTTCCTGACCCGTATCGGGTTTGGGTCCAAGGCAGTGGTCACCGGGGACATCACCCAGATAGATCTCGAGGACAAGGGAAAATCCGGGCTTGTAGAGGCGAGGCGGCTCCTCAAGGACATCCCCGGTATCACCTTTGCCATGTTTTCCAAGAAGGACGTGGTTCGCCACCCTCTTGTAAAGAAGATTATCCAGGCCTATGAGGAAAATGAGAAGTAGGATAGAAAGCATGTTCGATCCCGTAGACAATGCCTGCTGAAATATTGAACCAATCCGGCATGAACCTTGCCATCCCCTGTTACCAGAGGATGGCAGACAGGCTCTTGCGTATTGCGGGCCTGAAAGACGTGCAGCTCAATATCATTTTTACCGACTTGTCCGGCATAGAGAGCCTCAACAGCCGCTGGTTCGACAGGTTTGGTCCGACAAACGTCATATCGTTTCCCATGGATGAGCCGGGCGTGCTCGGGGACATTATCATCTGTACCCAGAAGGCGGCTCAGGAAGCCGATGACGGCATAACCACCCTCAGGAATCGGGTCATGGAGCTCTTGATTCACGGCTTCGTGCATCTGTTGGGTGAGGATCACGAGCTGGGAGGCGAGCACGAAAGGCGCATGACTGAAAAGGAGCGGGAACTAAAAACAGCCTTGATCAGGGAGGATATCATGGCCGATCTTTGTATAAATGTTGACCACATAGCCACCATAAGGCAGGCAAGGGGTGGTACGGAACCAGACCCTGTGCTGGCAGCCGGTCTGGTGGAGCTTGCAGGTGCAGATGGTATCGTTGTGCATCTAAGGGAAGACAGGCGCCATATCCAGGACCGGGATGTAAAGCTTTTGAGGCAGGTGGTAAAGACCAGGCTTACCCTGGAGATGGCTGCCACTGACGAGATGATAGGAATAGCTTCGGAGATAAAACCTGATATCGTGACCCTTGTTCCTGAAAAGAGACAGGAACTCACCACCGAGGGGGGGCTTGATGTGGTAAGCCTTGAGGCATCGGTCAAGGATGCTGTAGGCCGCCTCCACCACGCAGGGATTCCAGTGAGCCTGTTTGTGGATCCCGAGGAAGATCAGATATTTGCCTCCAGCAGGACAGGTGCAGAATGCATTGAGATACATACCGGCCGTTACGCCGATGCAGTAAATCCAGAAGAAGAGGAAAGGGAATTTGATCAGATCGTAAAGATGGCGGGGATTGCTTCTGATCTCGGTCTCAGGGTACATGCGGGACACGGGCTCAACTATCAAAATACCGGGCGCCTTGCCGCTGTCAGTGATATTGTGGAATTCAGCATCGGGCATTCGGTGGTTGCAAGGGCCTCGCTGGTGGGCATGGAAAGGGCCGTGCGCGAGATGCTTGCCATAGTAAAGGCATCGGGCTGACCTTCCGGCCTTTTTCCATGATCCTTGGTATCGGCATTGATATCGTTCATGTCCCTCGGATAGAAAATGCTGTTGAGCGCTTTGGAGAACGTTTCCTTGAAAGGGCATTTTGCCCCGGCGAAATAGAGTGGTGCCTGAAAAAACGTGACCCCTATCCATGTCTTGCCGGCAGGTTTGCTGCCAAGGAGGCCCTGGTGAAGGCCCTGGGGACAGGATTCAGGGAGGGGATTACCCTTAAACAGATAGGTGTTGAAAGACTGGACAGCGGCAAACCTGTACTTAGATTATCAGACAAGGCACACAGCACTGCCCGAAAGATGAATGTCCAGGGGGTGCAATTATCCATAAGCCACGAAAGAGAATATGCAGTGGCCGTGGTAATCCTTGAAGGAGGTGACGAAATGAGTGTTGAAAAGGTATTGTTCAAGAGCGAGGAAAAAAAGAGTGCAGCTGAAGCTGCAGCACTTCTGAGGACCATAGCCGACAAGGTGGAAAAGGGAAATCTTCAGCTGAGGCAAGGCGACAGTGAATGTTCCCTCGCCTTCCCTTCCAGCCTTGTGGTGGAGATAAAGGTGGAAGAAAAGGTCAAGCGGAATACAAAAAGATCCCTTGAAATAGAGCTTGAATGGATCGAAGGAGAAGAAGGAGGCGAGGTTCAGATAGCCTGAAATACTTCTTCAATCGTACTTGCCCGCTTTATTCAGAGACAAGAAGCATCCTTTCCAAGAAGCAAGAAAAAAGGCCCTGTAAAGGGCCTCCTCTGTTCAGCAATTGATCTCAGCTGGTTAACGTTTCATATTCAGCAGTTCGTTCAGCATTTCATCAGTGGTGGTGATGACCCTGGAATTGGCCTGAAATGCCCGCTGGGTGGTTATCAGTTTTACGAATTCCGTACCCATATCAACTGTTGACTGCTCAAGGGCGTTTGCTGCAATGGATCCAAGGCCGTTGGTCCTCGGGGGGCCTGTGACAGGCGAGCCGGAGGCCGTGGTTTCTCTCCAGAGGTTTCCGCCCTCCTTTGAAAGGTCTGTGGGGCTGTTGAATCTTGCCAGGGAAAGCTGGGCCAGGGAAATGATCCTGCCGTTAGAATAGGTGCCGGAGATCACCCCCTCGGAATCTACGTTTAATGTCTCCAGAAAGCCCGGTGCAAAGCCGTTTTGATCGTAAAATAAGGTGCTGGAACGGTTGGCATACTGCGTGGAGGTTATTGCCTCTGTTTCCCAATGATCTATTGCAGTTCCGGCTGCATCAAAGGCAGCCCTGGCGCCGAAATTCATCTCCATGATCTGTGCTGCAGTATCCTGGCCGGTAATAGGGTCGGTGGAGCCTGTGGGAGGCAGAAAAAAGGCTATAAGTTCAGGGTAATGGTGATCGCCGTAACCCCCGGGCACATCAATGGTTTCGGATGTCCCATTTACCCACCTGTTTAGATTGTCGAAACTGTCTATTTGTCCCTGGGGAGTAAATGTGATAGTGCCGTACATGAGCTTGCCTGCATCTGCGGAGCCTGCTGCTCCTCCTTTGTCATCATTGGGATTCATGGTTATGAGAAATTCCCATTCCCTGTCGTTTGCCGTCCTGTCAAAATAAACAGTGAGCTCATGGGTGTTGCCAAGGCTGTCATAGACATTGAAAGATGTCTTGTATTCGTAGTCAACTCCGACTGCAAGGCCACCGTCTTCCTGCGTGCCGTCCCAGCTGGCGTCCAGCTGCTGAGCCGAGACAGGGTCTGTTATCCTGCTGTCGAGATTTACGGCAACAGTGGCTTGGCTGGAAGCAACCGGGGGAGAGGAATTGTTTATTTGTATATCTCCGATGGAGCCTGTTATCTCTGCGGTTCCGTCAGGCTGCGTTTCCATGGCCCAGCCCTGCACGTTCAATCCGGCAGGATTGACCAGGTAGCCTGTCTTGTCCACGTGAAACTGTCCGGCCCTGGTATAAAAGATGCTGTTTTCGCGCTGGGGGTCGGAAACCATGAAAAAACCGTTTCCGGCAATGGCAAGATCTGTGGGTGAGGAAGTGCTCTCAAAGGAGCCCTGGATAAAAAGTGGAGCAACGTCCGACATGGAAGAACCTCTTCCCACCTGGGAGCCTCCTCTGGCAGTGTTTATGGATTGTGCCATGATATCCTGAAACGTGGTGTTGGCAGCCTTGAATCCGGTGGTATTTACGTTTGAGATGTTGTCGCCGATTACCTGCATGGCATTACCCATGTTTACGAGTCCGCTTACTCCTGAATATAAAGAGCTTGTTAGAGCCATTTTTTTTGAGTCCTCCTTTTAATCCTGTACGCTTTTGATTTCGTTAAATTTCAACAATGGACCTTCTTCTATCTGGATCATGGGCAGGCCGTCTTCCGAGCTGTCAATTCCTGACACCCTGCCTGTTGTCCATGTTTCCAGGTTGATGTCATTCAGGTTGAAGTCTTTTGCCTCCACGGCTACATGGTAAGTGCCCTCCGGCACAGCATCTCCCTGTGTATCCGTACCGTCCCAGTCAAGTGTTAACCTGGTTCCCGGCTCAGCTGCGTTCATTTCAATGGTTTTAACCGGGATGCCGCTGGCGTCTTTTATGGTTATTTTGCAGCCTGACATGCCCTGGGCCGGAATCTGGAGATAAAAAGGTTCAGGCCCATTGCTGCCCACGTATAGTTCGTTCCCCTTGTATTCCACGTTGTGTCCAATAAGACTGATGGCAGAAACTGAGGCCGAGGTGTTCAGGGCATTAGCCATGCCTTCAAGGGCAGTGTTGTTTTTATACATGAGATCTACCATGTTGAACTGGGCGACCTGAGAAGCCATTTCTGCGCTCTCCATTGGGTTCATGGGATCCTGGTACTGAAGCTGGGTTACAAAGAGCTTCATGAAATCGTCCCGGCTCAAGGTGGAGTGGTCCTCTTTTGTTTCGTATTTTATTTCCTGGTCTTCGGTCTGAGCAGCCGGAGAATGAGTCAAGCCTGTTGTAATCATTTTTCCCTGCCTAAATTACGACATGAACGCCGTTTTGATCAATGACATTGCCAGTGGCCGAAGCTGCTGTGTCAGCACCATTTTCGGCATTGTTGTTAAGCCACATGGCCGGGTCCCCGAACGGGGTAAGGTGATGTCCCTGGGGGTCCTGGTTGAAACCAGCAAAGTTGTTGCCGCCGATATCCACGTTCACCTGTCCCAGGGAAAAACCATTCTGGGTCAGATTGTCCCTCAGGTGCTGGAGATTTGCCTCCAGGATATGCTTGGTTTCCGGGTGATCCGCTATAAAGCTGGCTTGTATGTGATTGGCATGGTCAACGGAAATGTTGACCTTTACGGAGCCGAGTTCCGGAGGGTTCAAATGAAGAACAGCCCTGTTCCTGTTCAGTTTAACCGCCTGGCTTATGCCGTCAGCCAGCTGGGCGGCAACATTTTCTCCAGTGGTGCCTGAAGGCTGGATGAACCTGGTTTCTGCTCCAGAAACCTGGGCAGCACCTGGCTGAGAGGTATTTTGATAGACTATGTCCAGTTCTCCTTGGGGGCTGGATTGCTGCTGGCTGCTCTGCCCGGTGTCGTTGTCCATCGGGTTCGAAGTGCTGAATGATGCATAATTTATAACAAGGCTGTTTTGGTTGTCAGAAGCCTGACCCTGCTGCTGGGAAGCCCTGGTGTCTGCAGATGCCTGGATGGTATATGCATCAAGGCTGCCTTTATGAGAGGTGACATTTACCCTTTCCATGTGCAAGGAGACGGGAGTATCCTTTTCTCCTGTCAGCTGTATAGAGCCTGACATCATGCTGATACGGGTTTCTGCGTCTTGGCCCGATACTTCACTGAATACGGCCTGTCTCATATCCATCTGCATGAAATTACTCAATGGATCTTCAGGTTCTTCAATGGCCTGGTTAAAGTCCTGAACAACTGACGATGCCGCATAGCTGTTTATGTTCGCAGACTGCGCATCACCTTCCGGAACGGGCCCGCTGTAGGAAAGGGAGTAGAATTTAAAATCTTGAGCCTGATTAGTTTGCGGCTGGCTGTCTGCAGTTGCTCCAGTGTTTGTTGCTTGCTGGATTTCCGGCTGGGGTGTTAGAGAGATCCCAGGTGCGGCTTGAATGTTTTCAACAGGCACAGCAGCATCCTGAACCGCCTTGGATGAATTTTCCACCTGCTGAATACCGGCAGAAACTGCATTTTCAGAAGATGTTTCCTCCTCGAGGGTTGATGTTTCATCTTCAAGCGGCTGCATGGAAGAGTGAAGCCCGCTGAAGAACTGGTGAGCGACTGCCTGGAATATTACCAGCATCTTTTGAACCTCGGAGAGGAAACCCTCAAAAGCCTTTGGAGGGGCAGATGCGGCTGACTGCGGCTGACCGGCAGTATTATCCTGGCTTGCGGCTTGAATAGGGACACTTTCTCCCGAATTATCTGATGTGCTCAAACCATCTGAATTCTTAATGTTTCCGAAGCCGAAAAGGATATCAAGAAGCCTGAACAAGTCACTGAATCCGCCAGTCGGTTCCTGGCCTGAAGACGGCTGTGCAGAGGCTGTGGTGTTTAGTGGCTGTTGACCTGCCTGTGCAATTAAGTTCTCGAAGCTGTCCGATGAAGGAGGGCTTTGCCCTGCGTCTATGATGGTGTTTCCAGAGGCCTCTTGCTGGCCTTGAGGGATCAGGTTTACAAGTGGTATTGCGCTCATGATTTTCCCCTTGAAATTTTTTTATGCATGAAAACGCAATAAACATGCCCGGCACTAAAGGGGCAGATTTTTACAAAACCGCCCGTTTTTAGGCTCAAAAGCCTGTGGAATGATAAATAGGCTGAGATGGCAGGGAACACTTTTCCCAGATATGGGCATTAACTGCCCGGTTCAAGATACAGGGAAATAGTGGCTAACCTTTCTCGTTTTTGGTTTAATTGAGGCCATGAAAGACCTTTTAAACAAATACCAGGAAGATCTTGTTCAGATCTTGAAAGATACGGTCATCAATCATGGACAGATTATCCGGGAGATTGCACTGGAGATAGCCGGGGCCCTTAAGGCTGGAGGAAAGCTTCTTCTTTGCGGAAACGGCGGTTCAGCTGCAGATTGTCAACACCTGGCAGCAGAATTTGTCAACCGTTTCCGCATGGAAAGAAGGCCTCTTCCTGCAGTTGCCCTTACCACCGATACTTCGGTCCTGACATCCATTGCCAATGATTATTCGTTTGCCCAGGTGTTTGAAAAACAGGTTGCTGCCCTGGGAAAAACCGGCGACGTCCTCATTGGCATCTCCACCAGCGGTACTTCCGAAAATGTTGTCAGAGCCCTTGAGGCTGCAGGCAGAAAGGGCTTGGTTGCAGTTGGATTTACAGGTATGGAGGCCAGAGACATGTCAGGGATATGTGATTACCTGGTGAAGGTCCGCTCGAAGGACACGCCCCGCATCCAGGAAGTACATATCTTCCTGGGACATGTTATATGCGACATGGCAGAAAGGATAATTTTTGAAAATGAGCTATCCTGAACCATTTTCCTTCGAAAAATTAAACACCTATTCCCTCTATGACAGGCCCAGCAAGGTGACTGTCAGGGACTTTTCCCATCCCATGGCCCCCGGCATCTCCATGAAGGAGTTTTTCTCCCGTCTTCCGTCCCAGCTTGCTGCAAAGGAGCTCATGGAGGTTTCAGAGGCCTGGGCAAAGGCATTCAGGTCTGGAAAACTGATGGTTTTTGCCATGGGTGCCCATGTGATAAAGGTAGGCCTCAATCCTATATTGATAGATCTTATGGATAGAGGACTTATCTCCGCCCTGGCTATGAACGGAGCGGGGATCATCCATGATTCAGAGATTGCAATGGCAGGAAAGACTTCTGAGGATGTCTCAGCTGTACTCGGTTCCGGGGCATTCGGGGCTGCTAGGGAAACTGGAGAATTCCTGAACGGTGCCATCAGAAAGGCTTCTGAAAAGGATCAGGGACTGGGACAGGCCGTGGGCCGAATGCTCATTGAAGAGGGTTTTCCTCATAATGATAAGAGCCTGCTGGCTTCTGCTGCAAGGCTGGAGATCCCGGTCACGGTTCATGTTGCCGTGGGTACGGACATCATTCATATTCATCCGGCTGCTGACGGAGCTGCCATAGGAAAGGCCTCTTTTCATGATTTCCGGTTGTTCTGCTCACTTGTTGCAGGTCTGCAGGATGGTGTATATTTCAATGCAGGGTCGGCGGTGCTGCTGCCGGAAGTCTTTCTCAAGGCCCTGACCGCTGTCAGGAACCTTGGTCACCAAGTGACAAGGCTGACTACGGTCGATCTGGATTTCATTCGTCAATACCGCCCCTTGACCAACGTGGTCAACAGGCCTACCTTGGAAGGCGGAAAAGGCTACAGTATTACCGGGCACCATGAAATCATGATTCCTCTTCTGGTCTCTGCTGTTCTGGAAGAGTTGGCGGCTTCTGATTGATGGTCTGTTTTGGTGCCTGTCTCAATTCAGCGTGGAGGTAAAAGAAAATGCCAATATATGAATACGTGTGCAATGCCTGCGGAGAGGAATTCGAGCAGCTGGTATTTTCCAGTGACGAGGTAATAAAGTGCCGCAGCTGCGGTTCGGGTGACACAACAAAGAAGATGTCTGCATTTGCCATGAAGTCAGGGGACAAGTTTGTGGGAACGGGCAAGAAGGCTTCCTCCGGCGGGTGCGCGGGATGCACCAGTACAAACTGCAGCTCCTGTGGAGGATAGAGCCTTTTTATGAAAAAGGAACTTGTACTTGCCACCAGGAAAAGCAAGCTTGCCCTGGCCCAGAGCCGCTGGGTGAAATCTCGCATCCAGGACGCCTGGCCTGGCGTTTCTGTAAGGCTCCTG
Source organism: Deltaproteobacteria bacterium (assembly GCA_027028245.1). Classification (GTDB taxonomy): domain Bacteria; phylum Desulfobacterota; class Dissulfuribacteria; order Dissulfuribacterales; family QOAL01; genus QOAL01. The sequence continues at coordinate 51,070 of JALVJO010000050.1, read as the reverse complement.
GAAGTAACCACAAAAGGAGACAAGATCCTCGATGTGCCCTTGGCAAAGGTCGGCGGCAAGGGTCTTTTTGTCAAGGAGATCGAAGAGGCCATGCTGGACGGCAGGGCGGACATGGCCGTCCACAGCCTGAAGGACGTGCCGACGGAAATACCCAGCGGGCTGGAGGTTTCCATCTTTCCAAAAAGGGAAGATTTCAGGGACGCCTTTATCAGCAACAGGTATGCTGCTGTCCATGATCTGCCACAGGGAGCAGCTGTCGGCACCAGCAGCCTGAGACGCATGGCACAACTAAAGAGGCTGCGTCCGGATCTCAGGATAGAATCCCTCCGGGGCAACCTGGATACACGCCTTAAAAAGCTGGACCAGGGTGATTTTGACGCCATAATACTGGCCTGCGCAGGTCTCAAGAGGCTTGGGCTTGCCCAAAGGATCTCATCCTTCATCCCAGTAGAAGAGATGCTCCCGGCCATTGGGCAGGGGTGTCTGGGTATAGAATTTCGGAGTTCGGATGAGGAGACGAGAGAAATACTTTCGTCCCTGCACCATGAAGATACTGCTGTGTGTGTAAACTGCGAGAGGGCCTTTCTTGAAAGGCTGGAAGGCGGATGCCAGGTTCCAATTGGTGCGCTGGCAGAGCTTTCTTCTGAAGGAACCCTTTCAGTTACAGGGCTTGTGGCCGATGAAAAAGGGGAGAGAGTCATCAAAAAGCGCCTAAAGGGAAAGCCTGGAGAAGGCAGGCAGATGGGATCGAGGCTAGGAGAGATGATACTTGAGGCCGGCGGGCGAGAGATTTTAGAGGAAGTTTACAATGAAGTCTGAAAGGGCCGGTAAGGTCTATCTCGTGGGGGCCGGGCCGGGAGATCCCGGCCTTCTCACCCTCAGGGGCAGGGAACTTCTTTCCAGGGCCGATGTTGTTATTTACGACAGGCTGGCAAACCCCAGGATAATGGAATTTGTAAATCCAGGGGCTGAAAAGATCTATGTGGGCAAGCGGATAGGCAGGCATGTGGCCAACCAGCAGGAGATAAACGACCTTATTGTCCAGAAGGCCGGGGAAGGTAAAAAGGTGGTGCGTCTGAAGGGCGGAGATCCTTTTATCTTTGGCAGAGGCGGCGAGGAGGCCCAGATTCTTGCCAGAAAGGGTATCCCCTTTGAAATAGTTCCCGGTGTGACCTCAGCCATTGCCGTTCCGGCCTATGCAGGCATCCCCCTGACCCATCGTTCTTTTACCGCCTCCGTGGCCTTTATTACAGGGCACAGGCGATTTGATACCAGCGAGGCCCCGGTAGACTGGGAGGGGCTTGCCAAGGGTGTCGGTACCCTGGTCTTCCTCATGGGCATGTCAAATCTGCCGAATATTACAGAAAACCTCATTAAATTTGGCAGAAGCCCTGATACTCCTGCAGCAGTCATACGCTGGGGAACCACCCCGCTTCAGGAGTCCATAGTGGGCACCCTGGAAAACATCGCCGAGAAGGTCGAGAAACACGCATTCAAGCCCCCTGCCATAATCGTTGTAGGCGAGGTCTGCGCGGTGCGGGACGACATAAATTGGTTCGAGCGCCAGCCCCTGCTGGGTAAAAAGGTCCTGGTAACCCGTACCAGGCAGCAGGCAAGCCATCTGGTGCAGCTCCTTGAGCGAAAGGGAGCAGGATGCATAGAATGTCCCACCATTGAGGTCCGGATGGTCAAGGACACCGGGGTGGTGGACAGGGCCATAGAAGGCATGGCTGTTTTCGACTGGATAATATTCAGCAGCACCAATGCAGTGAAATTCTTCTTTGCGCGCATAGATCAGCTGGGCCTGGATATCAGGGTCCTTGGAAAGACAAAGATTGCCGCAGTGGGTTCAAGCACGGCAGATGCCATCCGGAAGCTCCACCTGAGGGTGGATGCGGTTCCCGATGATTTCAGGGCTGAAGGTCTGGTGGAATTTTTTAAAGGCCAGGACATGCAGGGCCGAAAGGTCCTGATACCCAGGGCGGTGGTGGCAAGAAAGGTTCTGCCGGACGCTCTCAGGGAGCTCGGTGCCCAGGTTACCATAGCGCCTCTATACGAAACAATACCTCCAGAGATAGCGCCCCAGACCCTGGAGCTCCTGGAGGAGGAAAACATAGACGTCATAACCTTTACCAGCTCATCCACTGTCAAAAATTTCTTTAAAACCGTGCCTGCAGACGTGATCGAAAGGATACGTTCCACAGCCAAGGTGGCATGCATAGGTCCAGTTACTGCCAAGACTGCTGAAAATATGGGGCTGCACGTGGACATTGTGCCAGATGAATCAACTGTTCCGGCCCTGGTGGATGCTGTGGAATACAGCTTTGTCCAGGGATGATCAATGCCGGGTAAGCCTGGTGTATCCGCTCACAGGGTACCGGATCTCGCGGAATCAGACGCTTGAAGTAGGCGTTGTACCTCTACGTGTCTTTCGCCATGTATCTGCAGCACCCTGCAAGCAGATGCATGAGAATTTGCACAGACTTATTAAGTACAGGCTGGTATGGCATATAGGGCATTTTCCTGCTAAAATCAAAGATTATGAGCATATACTGTGTGCAGCCTGATCCCCCGGAACTTGCCACTGTCCTTTCAAGGATACGGAAAAAAAAGGAAGACTACGACAGATACGATTTTACGTCCATTCAGGGCAGAACCCTCAGGGCCTTTTTTGACCTTGCACAGGAATACGAAACACTGGAAAATTTTTACAGGGTGGCCGTATTTGTTCCAAAGGTATTCATGGATTTTGATACCTGTCTGTACCTTCTGGATTTCGAATCGGGCAAGTTGAAAAGGGCGTGTGATTCTCTCAATGCCTTCGGAGTCTGCGGCATGGACCCCCCGGAAGGTGTTGTGCTTTCGTCAGAACCCTACGAAAAGGGCGATTCTTTCTTTGCTCCTATTCGTGGGAACAAGAGACTTCTGGCTGCCAGGAATCTGGCAAATGCCAAGGACATCATCGGGATGTTTGAGGTCTTTCCCAAGGCCCTGCTGGTGGCCAAGGATAAGCTCTTTTTTGAGAAATATGCCAACAGGATCGGCTACAACCTGCATTACAAGCTTCTTGCCAGGCAGAACGAGGAACACATTAAATTCATTAACACCCTGGTGGAAGACATAGAACACAACGTCATCGTGCCCAACATCAAGTACAAGGTGTTTCTGAATGTCATAAAAGGAAAGATTCGGCATCTGTCCCACATATCCTCTAGCCTTGATCAACACCTGGAAGAAGCGAAAAAATGCAACTGTCCCAGGATCAGGAGCGCCGAGGAATCTGCTCGGCAGCTGGAAAAGACCATCAAGGAACTGTCTGAATGTTACAAGGACATCGAAAAACATTTTCAGAATACCAGTCTTTTCCTGGAGAGCCTTCTCAGGAGGGAACATTTTCAGAAGGGAGAACTGGTCCTGAGGCGCAGAATGTGCAACTTCCGCAAGGAGGTAATCGAACCCCAGATAGAAAGGTACAGGGAGAGGTTGCAGCGCCGCGGCATAGAGATAGACAACCAGCTTGGAGGGGTCCCTGATGAGGATATGCCCCTGGCTGTAGACATAGGCCTCATATCCCAGGTCTATGCAAATCTTTTTTCCAATGCGGAAAAGTACTGCCAGGAAGTCACGGATGAATCCGGCAGAAAACTTAAATACCTGGCCTACGGCAGGGAGATCATCCCTGACTATTTCGGTCCCGGTCAGGACGGGGTGAAGTTCAATGTATTTACAACAGGCCCGCACATACCGCCGGAAGAGGCTGAACACATATTTGATGAAGGGTTCAGGGCAACCTCTACTTCGAAAAAACCAGGCACGGGACACGGCCTGCACTTTGTAAAAAAGGTCATCGAGGTCCACGGGGGAGTGGTTGGTTACGAGCCCGTGCCCCTTGGCAACAATTTTTATTTCATCCTGCCCATTAAAGAAGTAATCCCCAGGGGCGGGATTCCGGCCAAATAGGCCTTTTTCTTGAGAAAAATGGAATAATGTAATAAAAAAATATTTTTCACAAGCCCTGAAATGCCTTGACAAAAAAAAGAACCGGTAGTTTAAAGAATTTTAGCAGGATTATCAGGAGGTTGCTAAAAAACGAACAAAGGAGGGATTATGCAGAAACCGCGTTTGGCTAAAAAGAGTTTTTTGGGTTTTGCTGTGGCCATGGTTTTTCTGTGTGCAGGGTGTCTGTCTGCCTATGCTGGCGGCGTTTCACCCAACCAGGAACTCCAGGACCTGAAGGCTCAGGTCAGGATGCTTACGCAGCGGATTAAGCAGCTGGAGGCCAAGAAGGCCCCCTGTCCGGACACCGCCGCGCTGGAACAGAAGCTTTCCGACCTGGAAAAATGGAAAAAGGATCGTTCCAACTTTTCCGTACAGTGGAAAAACGGCTTCAGGATCAAGTACAAGGACCCCAAGAGCACCAACGAGTACCTCATGAGGCTCAGGGCAGGTATACAGATGAGGTATACCTATGTGTTTACCGATGATGACATCTCAGGTGTAGACGAAAACTTCAGCTCCTTCACCATGCGTCGTCTCCGCCTGTTCGTTGACGGGTACGCACCCAACAAGGACTGGAAGTATTTCATGCACATCCAGCTGGAACCCCAGGGCAAGGTTAACACCCACGATGCATTCATAGTCTGGCGTCACTACAAGTTTGCCAGGGTACAGTTCGGCCGTATGAAGATACCTTACTCCATTGAGTACTGGCAGAGCGGTTTTGGCCAGAACGGCGCAGACCGTACCATCTTCACTGGCGACTCAGAGATGGACAAGGATCAGTTTGGAAACCGCACCTACGATATTCCAGGCTACAACGCCAGGCTAAGGGTGGGCAATCTCCTGGACAAGACCACTGCCTTCCCCACTGGCGGTATGCTTCTCTACAGGTCCCAGGGCGTCAACATAAACGGCGACATTGACATGTTTAACCAGAAGCAGTTCCTGGTTTACTGGGCAGGTGTTTACAACGGCAGGGACACCAGGGGCACTGCAAACTTTGATGACCAGATGCTCTATGTTGGAAGGATAGGCATCAACTTCCTGCCTGGTTCCGATCCCAAGGGCCCAATGGGATCAAAGGGCTTCAAGCATTATTTCGCCCAGGGCGATTACGCTTACAATACCAAACCACTGGCCGCATTTATCTTCGGCGCTTTCAACTGGAAGAACAAGGTCAAGAATGTTTATGATCCTTATGGACAGAGTGGCACATACGGGGCAAAGACATCCTTTGCCCACGATATCAACAACTACGGTGGCGATGCTGCACTTCTGTTCAGGTACATGGGCTTTTCCGCAGACCTGGAAGCTGGCTGGGAAGAATTCCAGCAGGCACCTGACAAGAACAACCAGTACTCCTACAACTGGGACCGCTGGGGCGGCAGGGTAAACCTTGGTTACTTCCTGGTTCCGAAGAAGTGGGAGGCAACGATCAAGTATGCATATCTCAAGAGGCTTGATCAGAACAATCTGGAAAACTCCCTGGCAAGCGGACTCGGCCTTGTGAAGATGTCCGAGGACGGCGGCTATGCTGTTGAAAAGGATATGCACCAGACCCGTGTGGGTATCAACTACTATCTCCACGGCTTCAATCAGTATATCAGTGCTGAGGTCGGCTGGTTCCACAGGAACTTCTACAGCATCGATCCTGCCGAGGCACAGGCCCTTGGATTTACAGGAAAACTGGCCAAGGATCCTGATGACCAGGATGATATCAGGCTCAGGGTACAGTATCAGCACTTCTTCTAAACAAAAGTTCCAAAAAGTCATTTAGCAACCGGACCCGGGGCAATGAGGCCCCGGGTTTTTTGTCTTGCAGTCTATTGACAGTGGGGCTTTTGGCAGGTATTTTTCGCACTTGTCAATCAATCAGATTAAAAGAAAACGAGACAAATCCAGCGGATGCTGTTTTCTTTGCTTAGTTTATGAAACTGGAGGTTCATTTGCCATGCAGGCTGTAATCAAGACCGGGGGCAAGCAGTACAAGGTTGCACCTGGTGAAATTATTAAAGTGGAGCGGCTTGATGCCGAACCTGGAAGTGAATTGGAGCTTTCTGAGGTTTTAATGGTGATAGACGGTGAAAGCATTTCTGTCGGCCAGCCGACCCTGGAAAATGCCTCGGTAAAGGTAAAGCTTCTGGAACATGGTAAGGCCAAGAAGGTAGTGGTGTTTAAAAAGAAGCGGCGTAAGGGCTATAAGGTCAAAAGGGGCCATCGCCAGCACTATTCCACCATTGAGATCCAGGAAGTCGCAGTTTAAGGAGGTTCATCATGGCTCATAAAAAGGCGGGCGGAAGCTCAAAAAACGGCAGGGACAGCAAGGGTCAAAGACGCGGCATAAAGCGTTACGGAGGCCAGGTGGTCCGGGCTGGAAATATTCTGGTTCGCCAGTTGGGAACCAGGTTTCATCCGGGTAAAAATGTCGGGCTGGGCCGTGATTACACCCTTTTTTCCAAGATTGACGGTGTAGTCAAATTTGAAACCAGAAGAAACAAACAGCTTGTGAGCGTTTATCCTGCTTGAGCGGTCAATAAGTTCATTACCGAAGATTGAATTTCATGAAAAGCTCTTTCAGCTGCAGCAATATGTTTCTTCATATGCCTGGACAGGAAGCTGGAGTGTGAACGGCTTGTACAGGGGGTGACGCAAGGGCCTTGCGCTCCAAAAAATAACTGGAAATTTATAATGTTGTCCCGCATCATGGCCGAGGAATCCATGATGCGGGTTTTTTGTTTGTCTTGTTAACCGTCCATGCTTATCTTTTATGAAAAATTTGGTATCTGCTCACAGGGTACCGCATCTCGCGGGATCAGAGGCTTGAAGTACGCGCTGTTCCTTTAGCGCGTCCTCCGCCTTGTATCTGCAGCACCCTGTAAGCAGATACATGAGAATTCGCACGGACTTATTGAGAAGTTACAAAATTTGCGGATTTTGAGCAGATTTCATGAATTTTATAGACCAGGCAGAAATACAGGTGAAGGCCGGTGACGGCGGTGCAGGATGCGTCAGTTTCAGACGGGAGAAGTACGTCCCAAAGGGCGGTCCTGACGGCGGTGACGGCGGTGCAGGCGGAAGTATCGTCTTCAGGGTGGATACCGGCCTCAACACACTCTATCCATTTCGGCACAAAAAGCGTTTCCAGGCTGAAAACGGAAAGGCAGGAAGGAACAAGAAACAGCATGGAAGACGCGGCAGGGACGTTTCAGTGAGGGTCCCTCCAGGGACGATAGTAAGAGACCTGGAAACAGGACTTGTTATTGCCGACCTGACTGCACCCGGCCAGACCTGGACAGCAGCCCGTGGGGGTGATGGAGGAAGGGGAAACGCCCGTTTTGCCACAAGCACCAATCAGGCGCCCCGCTATGCCCAGCCCGGACGGCCCGGACAGGAAAGGAGGCTTCTCCTCGAGCTTAAGCTGCTGGCCGATGTCGGTCTTGTAGGAGCACCCAATGCAGGTAAATCCACCCTCCTTTCGCGGGTGTCTGGAGCAAGGCCGAAGATAGCAGATTACCCTTTTACCACTATAGTGCCTCACCTCGGTGTAGTGGAACTGGCCGAGGAGCGCTCCTTCGTCATGGCAGACATACCCGGCCTCATTGAGGGTGCCCACCAGGGTGCGGGCATGGGTCTTGATTTTCTGAAACATGTTGAGCGCACCAGCGTGCTGCTGCATCTTGTTGATGCCTCCCAGGGCATGGAACATGCCGCAGCCACCTACAGGATGATCTGTGGAGAGCTTGAAAGTTTTCATCCCTCTCTCCTTGAAAAGAGCAGGGTAATCGTCCTTAACAAGATAGATATTGCCCATGAGGAAGAACTTCAGCGGCTGGAAAAAGAATTTTTCCAAGAAGGTCTGGACGTGTTCATGATCTCCGCATATACAGGGCATGGGGTCAGCATGCTCTGCGAACACCTTTACAGCAAGGTTATTTCAAGGCAGAGGCCGTCTGCCGATTCTTTGGAAGCAGAGGAAGATTGATGAAACAGCCTTGGCACATGGTGCAGGATGCCCGAAGAGTTGTAATCAAGATAGGAAGCGCGGTTCTTACGGACAGGGACGGCCTGGACCATGTTATGCTTGATGACTTGTGTTCCCAGATGTCAGTCCTGGCGGCCCAGGGCAGGCAGGTGATAATAGTATCTTCAGGGGCAGTGGCGGCTGGCGTGGGCAAGATGCCTGAAAGGTCGTCTCCAAGGACTGTCCCAGAGAAGCAGGCCCTGGCTGCCATCGGGCAGGGGCTTCTCATGAGGGTATATGAGGAGGCCTTTGAAGCCAGGGGGCTCAAGGTGGCCCAGGTCCTTCTTACAAGGGACGGCCTTGTGCCAAGAAGGCGTTATGTCAATGCCAAGAATACCATAAAGACCCTGATGGAGTGGGGCGTTATTCCCATCATCAATGAAAATGATACGGTGGCCACCGATGAGCTCCAGTTTACGGACAATGATGCCCTTTCTGCCCTGGTGTTGCACCTGGCCGAAGCCGATCTCCTTGTATGCCTTAGCGACATCGACGGCCTGTACGACAAGGACCCCAGGCACAACAGGGATGCAGTCAAGATAGACATGGTGACAAAAGTTGATGACAGGGTGCTGTCCAGTGCCGGGGATGAGCCTGGAAGGGCAGGAAGGGGAGGCATGAAGTCCAAACTCCAGACAGCACGGATGGTAACCTCCTGCGGTCTTCCCATGGTAGTTGCAGGGGGCAGGACGCCAAGGGTGCTGGAGAGGCTTTTCTCAGGTGAATCCCTTGGGACCTTTTTCATGCCGGCACGTGACAGGAAGATCTACGGCAGAAAGCCCTGGATTGCCTTTGCCCTGGAAAGGAAGGGGCAGGTGGTGCTGGATGCTGGTGCCGTGGCTGCCCTTACCCAAGATGGAAGGAGCCTTCTGCCAGTAGGCATAACAGGGGTTTCAGGAAGCTTTCAGGAGGGAGACTGCGTAGTATGCCTGGACCCTACAGGGCGCGAGGTGGCAGTGGGTCTCTGCAATTATTCCTGCAAGGACCTGGAGAAGATTACCGGCCGAAGGAGCGGGGAAATCAGCTCCATCATAGAAAAGGATTCCTTCAAGGAAGAGGTGATCCACAGGGACAACATGATAACCCTGAAATAACACCGGGTTTTTGGATCAGATGAAAAAGGGGAGCTGAGATACAGCTCCCCCTTCAATTTCAGTCTGCCTTAAACGGGCTGATTAAATATCATAGTAGAGATAGAACTCATAGGGATGGGGCCGCAGTTTGACTGCATTGACCTCATTTTCCGTCTTGTAATCCAGCCACATATCGATAACGTCCTGGGTGAATACATTTCCCTTTAACAGGAATTCGTAGTCTTCTCTAAGTGCATCCAGGGCCTCAGCAAGGGAGCCTGGTGCTGAGGGAATATTTGCCAGCTCTTCCGGAGGCAGGTCATAGATGTTCTTGTTCAGGGGTTCGCCCGGGTCAATCTTGTTGTCTATGCCGTCCAGGACTGCCATGAGCATGGCTGAGAATGCCAGGTAGCCGTTGCATGACGGGTCAGGAGTGCGGAATTCGATCCTCTTTGCCTTGGGTGAGGCGGAGTACATGGGCAGCCTGATGGCAGCACTTCTGTTCCTGGTGGAGTAGGCAAGGTTTACAGGTGCTTCAAAACCTGGAACAAGTCTCTTGTAAGAGTTAGTGGACGGGTTGGTAAATGCACAGAGCGCCCGGCAGTGTTTAAGTATGCCGCCTATGGCATACATGGCCATTTCCGACATGCCCCCGTGCTTATCTCCTGCAAACATGGGCTGATTGTCCTTCCAGATACTGATGTGGGTGTGCATGCCTGTGCCGTTGTCGCCATAAAGGGGCTTGGGCATGAAGGTCAGGGTCATCCCGTGGCGCACGGCAATATTTTTCAGGACGTACTTGAACCACATGAGCTGGTCGCCCATCTGAAGAAGGGGCTTGAAACGCATATCTATTTCTGCCTGTCCGGCTGTTGCAACCTCGTGATGCTGGCATTCTGTCTCAATTCCCAGGGCCTCCAGGGTGAGAAGCATCTCTGTGCGGATATCCTGGAGCTTGTCAGTGGGCGGAACAGGAAAATAACCTTCCTTGTGGCGGGGCTTGTAGCCAAGGTTCGGACATTCATCCCTTCCGCTATTCCAGATGCCTTCGATGGAGTCTACTTCGTAGAAGCAGCCGTTTGAGGCATTGTCAAAGCGGATGTCATCGAAGATGAAAAATTCCGCCTCCGGACCAAAAAAAGCGGTGTCGCCGTATCCCGTGCTCTTCAGGTAGGCTTCGGCCTTCTTGGCGATGTTTCTTGGATCCCTGCTGTAGGCTTCCCTGGTGACAGGGTCAACTATGTCGCCGATGAGTACCAGGGTAGGCTCTTCGAAGAACGGGTCCATCTGCGCCGTAGACGCATCTGGAACAACCAGCATGTCACTGGCGTGGATTGGCTGCCACCCCCGGATACTCGAGCCGTCAAAGCCGAATCCGTCTTCAAAGGAGCCTTCGTTCAGCTCGGTTGAGGGCACGGTAAAGTGCTGCCAGACTCCGGGAAAATCCAGGAATCTCAGGTCAACTACCTTGATGTCTTTTTCCTTGATCAGGTCTAAAACTTCTTTCGGGGTCATGAAAAAATTCCTCCTTTAGCATAAAATTGTGTTGGAATCCTTTTTATCATATAAAAGGATAAAAGACATATTTTTTAAATCAGGCAGCTTTCTGCCGAATACAGCAGGGCATTTTTTACCTCCTCTTTGAATTCCCTGCCTTCAATCTTTTCACCCAGATCGTCCAGTACATAAAATACATCTACAACCTGGTCGGCACTGCTGCCTATCTTTGCCTTGTATATGTTGATGCCGAATTCGGCCAGTGTTTTGGTTACGCTGTAGAGCAGGCAGGGTGAGTCCTGCGAGTAGATTTCTATGATGGTGTAAAAATCCGACTGCTCGTTGTCAATGACCACCTTGGCCCGGGGTTTTATGGATACCCTGTGGCTGTGCCAGGATATCTTTGAAAATTTTGATGCCAGCCGATGAGAAAGGCTGAGCCTATTCTGGAGGGTCATTTGAAGGTCTCTTTCGATCCTGCTCCAGTCAATTTCATGAAAGTCTTTCTTCACATCGCAGCCAGCGTCCAGCACATCGATCACTGTGCCGTCTTTCAATGTGAATATCTGTGCCTGGAGTATTGCAAGATTGTGGAGGGCGAATAGGCCGCATATCTTGGAGAGAAGACCGGTGCGGTCCTTTGTCATAAGGAGTATGGACCAGTAATCTCCCCTGTCTTCGGGGATTAACAAAACCTTTTCCCTTGGCAGTTTCTGCCTCAACTGGAGGTGTTTGACTACTGCTTCAGGAGTAAAGCTCAGAAGATAATCTTCAGGAAGCATATCGAGAAGTCCGTGCTGATGTTCTTCCAGCAGAGAAGAAACCTTCTGGCGCATCCATTCAACTGCTGCGATCCTGTCCGGGTCGATAAGATCATGCTGCTCCAGAAGATGGGCTGTCTTGTGATAGATCTCCAGCACCAGGGCCTGCCTCCACTCGGTCCATACATTGGGGCCGGTTGCCATGGAATCAGCCGCAGTTATCAGGTAGAGCATGTTGAGCCTGTCCAGGTCTTTTATGTGGCGGGCAAATTTTAAAAGGAGTGTCTCATCTTCCAGGTCGCGTCGTGTGGCATTATCTATGAGATACAAGTGATTGGCAATTAGGAAACAAAGGGTTTCCCGTCTCTCCGGGCTGAAGGAAAAGCGCCTGGCAATGGAGGCGGCCAAATCGGCGCCCTTTTCCGCATGCCTGCCGCCGAGACCCTTGCCGATGTCATGCAGGAAGGCAGCCAGCAGGAGGACTTCTTCATCCCGGATTGATTCAAAGAGCTCCGAATCTTTCTCCCTTAGGTGATTGAGCCTTACCACAGTCTCCACCATGTGCCGGTCCACGGTATTCACATGGTAGACATCATGGAGGGCCAGTGCCCTGAGGTGGTCAAGTTCCGGTATGTAAAAGCTGAGGAGCCCTGTATCGAGCATCTGCAGGAGTGGAGCCGGCTGGTTCGAATTTCTCAGGACTTTCAAAAAGTATTTCAGGCACCTCTTTGAGGTCCTGAGTTTTTCAGGAAGCCTTTCCTCCAGGGCGGCTATGAGTTTTCTCGAACGGTAGTGGAGAGGGATATTTTCAGATGCGGAAATGGCAAATGCCTTGAAGATCAGGTACGGCTTATCTAAGAGAAGCTCCTCATCCCTGAGAAGGATCTTTCCGTTTAGGAGCTCTATTCCCGGAGCGAGTGCCTTTGTTTTTCCTTTTGTCTTTCCGTGTTTTATCAGGTCTTCCACGTGCTCAAAAAAGAGATCGGATGCCACGGCAACTTTCTGGAGATCCCGGTGAACCTTTTTCATGAACCGTTCTACGCCGAGTGCTTCCTTTGAGTCGTAGAGCCTGAGTTTTTTGGCTATTTCCTCCTGGTATTCAAAAAACAGCCTGTCATTCTTTCTTCCGCTCACGTAATGAAGCCGGTTTCTTATAATAATCAGATGATTTTTGGCCTTTTCCAGGTCCTCAAATTCCCTTTTGGTCAACAGGCCTGCCTCCTGGAATTCCCGGGGGGAGCCAAGGCCGAAAAGGACATTGCCTGTCCAGAACATTGCCTGCAGGTCCCTGAGCCCGCCACGGCTTTCCTTTATGTTCGGCTCCAGTAGGTAGGTATGGTCCCCGCAGCGGCGGTGCCTTTCTGTTCGGTGGGCCATCATGTTCTGCACAAAGGCTATCCTTGTATCCTTGTTGAAGCTTTGACGGAATCTTTCTGACAATTTTGTAAAAAGTTCTTGGTCTCCACAAATCAGCCTGGCATCCAGCAGGGCCACCTGGAAGAAAAAGTCCTGCTGCATGTCTTCCATGCAAGCCTGGACAGTGCGGACACAGTGTCCCACTTCCAGCCCTGCATCCCAGAGGGGATAGAATACTGCGTCTGTGACCTCTTCAACCAGGTTCAGGGCATGATCCTCATAGAGCAGGAGAAGGTCGATATCAGAAAAGGGAAAAAGTTCTCTTCTTCCGTATCCGCCAAGTGCAACCAGAGAAATGCCTGGAGGATATTCTCCAAGGGCCTTTGTCAGTCGGTCTTCGATGAAGCTGTCTACAAGGGAAGAATGGTGGGTCAGCAGTTCCTTGCCCGAGAGACCCTGGTCCCAAAGGGCTGCCAAGGCCTGTCTGGGTGAGAGAAACTTTATTAATTCCTTTTCAGCCGTTGCTGACTGCAATGTTTTCAGAACGCCCCGCAGGTATCAGATGGCATCCTTTCCATGCTCGCCCGTCCTTACCCTTATAACATCTTCCACCGGCAGGACAAAAATCTTGCCGTCACCTATCTTGCCGGTATTTGCACTGTTTCTGATTTTTTCCACAACCTGTTCAACAATATCGGCACCCACTATCAGCTCAATCTTGATCTTGGGAATAAAGTCCACCACGTATTCTGCTCCGCGATAGATCTCCTTGTGACCCTTCTGGCGTCCGTGGCCCTTTACTTCATAAATGGTCATGCCGGTGATGCCGATCTCGTTTAATCCTTCCTTCACATCATCCAGTTTGAAAGGTTTTATGATCGCCTCGATCTTTTTCATATTTCACCTCCGTTATTGAGTATAGCCGATCTCGCTGTGCTGGCTGAGGTCAAGACCCATGATTTCGTCTTCTTCACTTACCCTGAGTCCTACTGCCGTGTCCACTATTTTCAGTATTATAAGACTGACCACAAGAGAATAGGCAATGGACGCCCCTGCACCTGCAGCCTGTATGAGAAACTGGTTGGGATTACCAAAGAAAAGGCCGTCAGCACCATCTGGATTCCAGTACAGAGAAGCAAATAGTCCTGTTGCAAGCGCACCCCACAGGCCTCCGACCCCGTGCACAGCAACAACATCCAGGGCGTCATCGTAGCCGAACCTGGTTTTTAAGAAGATGGCACAATAGCAGAGGGCTCCTGCAATAAGGCCTATAATTATTGCGGAAACAGGACCCACGAAACCCGCAGCCGGCGTGACGGCCACCAGGCCTGCCACCGCACCGGATGCAGCGCCGAGGGTTGTGGGCTTGCCCTGAATAATCCACTCTGCAGCAACCCATGACATGAGGGCGCACCCGGCTGCAATCTGGGTGGTGAAAAAGGCAAGGGTGGCAATCTTGCCTGCAGTAAGGGCGCTTCCAGCGTTGAAGCCAAACCACCCAATCCATAGAATTCCTGAGCCCAGGATGGTCATGGGCAGGTTATGGGGATGCAGGGCCTCCTGTCCCCACCCCTTTCTTTTGCCCATGAAAACAGCCGCCGCAAAGGCTGCACAGGCCGAATTGATATGTATGACAGTCCCCCCGGCAAAATCCAGGGCCCCGAGCCTTCCAAGCCAGCCTCCCTGGCCCCAAACCCAGTGACAAACCGGCATGTAAACAAAGGTACTCCAGAGAACTGTAAAGAGGAGAAAGGCAGAAAATTTCATCCTTTCTGCATATGCACCTGATATCAGGGCAGGCGTGATTATGGCAAACATGAGCTGAAAGGCACAAAAGAGAAGCCCGGGAATGGTATCGGCATAGGGCCCGGGATCAAGGCCCACCCCTTTCAGGCCTATCAGGTCGAGATTTCCGACAATACCTCCTATGTCCGGGCCAAAGGCCAGGGAATAGCCATAAAGCACCCATATTATGGAAATTATGCCCAGACAGAAGATACTGTGCATGATAGTGGCCAAAACGTTTTTCTGCCGGACAAGGCCCCCGTAAAAAAGGGCCAGTCCAGGCGTCATGAACATGACAAGGGCCGTGGCCAGCAGCATAAAAGAGGTATCACCGGAATTCATAAATTTTTCTCCCTTTTCCCGTGCAGTATTTAGGTTTTATTCGTTATATGCTGTTTCACTGTGCTGGCTGAGGTCCAGACCCTGAACTTCGTCTTCCAGGGAAACCCTGAGACGGAATACGGCGTTTATCACCTTCAAGAGCACAAAACTTACGGCAAAGGCATAGGTCAGGACAATGAACACGCCAAATGCCTCTGTGGCGAAAAAGGTTGGGTTGCCGGCCAGAAGGCCGTCGGCACCGTCAGGGTTTACGAGCTTGGATGCAAAGATGCCCAGACACAGGGTGCCCAAGAGTCCGCCAAGGCCGTGAATGCCTACCACGTCCAGGCTGTCGTCATAGCCGAGCCTGTTTTTCATGGAAACAGCCGTGTAGCACAATATGCCTGCCAGAAGGCCGATAATTATGGCCGAAATGGGACCGACAAACCCTGCGGCCGGAGTCACTGTTGCAAGGCCTGCTATGGCTCCGGATGCTGCACCGAGGGTGGTGGCGTTTCCCTGTCTTATCTTTTCCATGCAGCACCATGAGGCCATCCCGGCCATGCCTGCAAGGTGCGTGGCAACAAATGCAGTTGCTGCAACACCGTTTGCAGCCAGGGCGCTTCCGCCGTTGAAACCGAACCAGCCGAACCAGAGAAGCCCGGTGCCCAGAAGGGTCATGGGAAGGTTGTGGGGCAGAAAACTTTCCTTCTTGAAACCCTTTCTTGGGCCTACCACGAGTGCTGCAGCAAGGGCTGCTGCGCCCGAGGTAAGATGAACAACAAGGCCCCCTGCAAAATCGAGCACTCCCCTCTGGCCCAGCCAGCCGCCGCTGCCCCATATCCAGTGACAGACAGGGTTATAAACCAAAACAGCCCAAAGTATGCTGAAGACCACGAAGGGGCCGAATTTCATCCTTTCGGCAAATGCTCCAGTTATGAGTGCAGGGGTGATTATTGCAAACATGCACTGGTAAATCATGAAAACCATATGGGGGATAGTGGTGGCGTAGGTATTGCTTGGTGCGGCGCCGACACCCCTTAGACCAAACCAGGAAAGATCCCCGATGAAACCTCCCACATCTGGGCCAAATGACATGGAATAGCCTATAAAAACCCATTCAAAACTGATAAGGGCTATCATTATAAAGCTCTGCATGATGGTGGCCAGAACATTCTTGTTTCTTACCATGCCCCCATAAAAAAGGCCCAGGGCTGGAGTCATGAGCAGAACCAGACCTGCCGAGGCCAGAATAAACGCTGTGTCACCAGATGAGATTGTCTGCATAATCGTACCTCCGAAAAATAATCTTTCGAAGAAATGCAAGTAGTCTGCCAATGTAGCTTCTTACTTAAGCTCCTGATTTAAAAAGGGAAAGCTTTGCAGGGTTATTTCGGTATTTTACAATTTTGAAAAATCTGGAAAATTAAATTGCAAAAATGTAAAAAATTGCCACTTTTTACAAGTAGTATTTGGAGGCTAAACATTAATGAGGCGGTAAAAATCAAGTTGAATTTTGACTCTTCTCTGCTAAATTGTGCACAGCTGTAATTATGGGGTTTCGGTATGTTTTTTAAAAAATTGAGGGGAAGAACATGACGAATGTTATGAAAGTTTTTGGTATTGGCCTTATGTCCTTGATTCTTGTGTCTTTTCTTTGTTCCTGCAGCAGCAAAACGGGTACAACCCCTGGAGAAGGTATCGGGGTACCTTTGGAGCAGGTGGAAAAGGGCCAGGCACAAGCAGGCGAGGGGAGTGAAATACAGGAAGGCGTCATAGGCAGCGAGGGTATCCGCGAGCCCGGAGCGGATAATGCTGTCAGCGAGGGCCGGACAAGCGCACCTTTTCTGCCGGTTTATTTCGATTTCGACCGTTACAGTATCAGGCCGGATATGAGAGACCGCATGGAAAAAAATGCACAGGTCATGCTGGATCATCCTGACATAAAGATAGAGATACAGGGAAATTGCGATGAAAGGGGCACAAATGAATACAACCTTGCCCTTGGAGAAAAAAGGGCCAAGGCTGCAAAGGATTATCTGGTTATGATGGGTGTAAGCCCTGACAGGATTTCCATTGTTAGTCTCGGCGAGGAACGTCCCCTGGACCCGGGGCATAATGAATCGGCATGGGCAAAGAACCGCAGAGATGATTTCATAATTTACCGTTAGGAGTCTTCTGCCCGGTCAAAAACAAGAGGATTTTCTTCAGAAGCCCTGCAAGACATATCTGCCGGTTTTCTCTCAAGAATCCATAAATAGACAGTGCACAGCCGATTATATTCAGGCTGTGCACCTTTTTTCGGAGGTTTAAACAGAATGAAATTGATTATTGCAAGGTCCTTGTCGTGTGCGTTGTGCACCATTTTTTTCATGGCTGTTTTCATGGCGCAGTCTTCGGTCTATGCCCAGGGCCAGAAGATAGCCGTGGTCAATATGCAGAAGGTGCTTAGAAATTCCAAGGCAGGCAAGAAGGCCATGGCAGAACTCAACAAGAAGTTTGACAGACTTAAAAAACAGCTCCAGGCCAAGCAGAAGGAATTAAAGGCCTTCAAGCAGGAGATGGAAAAGAAGGCGCCTTTGATGAATGAGGAAGCCAGGGCGGAAAAGGAGCGCCAGTACAAAAAGATGCTCCGGGAGTTCAAGGATAAGAGTGATGATGCCCAGTATGAGATGCGCCAGGCTGAGTCAAAGAGGATGGAGCCCATCCTGAAAAAACTTGAGAAGGTGGTCAACAGGATAGGTAAGGATAAGGGTTATGTGGTTATCATGGAAAAGAATATGCCTGGTATCTATTACACGGCTCCTGATGCCGATATTACCGACCAGGTAATAAAGACCTTTGACAAATCTCAGTAAAGACAGCGTTTATTCAAAAAATTGTATTGTTGCTGAATTTTTAACCCTGCATGGAATCACATGAGACACAACAAATTGTTTAAAACAGATCCATGCTGCAACCACCCTTGGGATGAGAGATGCTTCGTATCGATCTTGAAAAAGAAACAAGTCTGAGTTCCGAACAACTTAAAATACTTGGTGACATGTGGAAAAGATGTGCCGGACGCATCATCCTTTCCACGACCTTAGCTAAAAGCGGTCATCCGGGAGGCTCCCTCTCATGCCTCCAAGCCCTGCTGGTGCTCTACGCTGTCATGCGGCACAATCCCCAAGACCCGGATTGGCAGGAGCGGGACAGGATGATTGTGAGCATTGGCCATATTTCTCCTGCTGTCTACGCGGTCCTTAGTGAGTATGGTTATTTCCCAGAGGAAGATTTCATCACTGAATTCAGGAGGGCAGGTTCTGCCTTCGGCGGCCACATTGAACAAGGCGTGCCGGGTGTGGAGTGGAATACTGGAAACCTGGGCCAGGGCCTTTCTGCAGCCGACGGGTTCAGCCTGTCAGCCCGACTCCTGGGCCGCTCCGATGTACGTACTTTCTGTGTGATGGGAGACGGAGAACAGCAGAAGGGCCAAGTGGCAGAAGCCCGTCGATTTGCAGTCAAGTACGGCCTTGACAATCTATTCTGCATAGTTGACAGGAATCATCTCCAGATCGGAGGCGGCACCGAGGAGGTCATGCCTGTGAGGGTCAGGGATGAGTACCAATCAGCCGGCTGGAACGTGGTTTACGTTCCAGACGGCAATGATTTCCAGCAGTTCTACCAGGGCCTGAGGCGCGCTCTTCTTGGCGAAAATCTGGTGCCGGACCGGCCGGTAGTTTTAGTAAACCGCACCGTCATGGGAAGGGGTGTTTCCTTCATGGAGAACAAGGAAAAATACCATGGTTCCCCCCTTCCGCCTGACATGGCAAGGGATGCGCTGGAGGAGATCGGCCTTGATCCAGGGCTCCTGGACCAATGGGAGGAAAGACGCAGTACCCGTGATGTAGGCCCTGCTGATCATCCCTACAGGAAGATGCCGGACATTGAAATAGATCCGGGAGAGCCCATTGTTTACGAGCCAGACCAGGTAACTGACTGCCGTTCAGCCTATGGCAATGCATTGAAATCCCTGGCAAAAAAGAACAACCTGGGGGTTGCCAAGCCCCGTATCGTGGGCTTTAGCTGTGACCTTGAAGGCTCGGTAAAGATGAATGGTTTTCACCAGGTTTCACCGCAAGCCTTCTTCGAAGCAGGTATACAGGAACACCATGGTGCTGTATGTGCCGCAGCCATGACCAGGGACGGCCTTGTTTCTTTTTTCAGCACATTCGGCGTTTTTGCTGCCTGCGAAACCTATAATCAGCACAGGCTCAGTGACCAGAACCATACAAATCTCAAGGTGGTGGCCACCCATGTAGGCCTGGATGTGGGAGAAGACGGCCCGACCCATCAGTGTATCGACTATATCGGGCTTATGGAAAACATCTTCGGGTTTTCCATCTTCATCCCTGCTGACCCGAACCAGACCGACAGGGTTATCAGGTATGTTGCATCTGCCAAGGGAAATGTTTTTGTGGGTATGGGGCGTTCTAAGATGCCCGTGGTGCTGGATGAAGAGGGTAAACCATTTTTCGGCCCTGAATACAAATTCGTGCCAGGAAGGGCCGACTGGCTCAGGAAAGGCAAGAAGGGTGCATGCACCATTATTGCCTATGGTTCAGTAATACCCTATGTAATGGAGGCATGCGAAAAACTCAGGCAGCAGGGCATGAATGTTTCTGTGCTCAATACCGCATCCATCAAGCCTGTTGACCAGGAGGCCATCTGCACTGCGGCTGAAAACGGCCCGATTCTTACGGTTGAAGACCATGTAGTTCAGACCGGCATTGCAGCCATCACTGCCAGGGTCCTTATGAAAAACAGGATTAGCCAGAAGGTTGTAAATCTCGGTGTCACTGCCTACGGGGCATCGGGGAAACCTGCAGATCTCTACAGGATGCAGGGGCTGGACAGCGATTCAATCGTCAAGGCGGTTTTGAACATGTAGATAGCATAAGGAGTGATCAGGTTTTTTAACAAGCCGCTGGTCTTCACAGAGTCTATAACAGAAAAGCCCGGGACGTTGCCCGGGCTTTTTATTTTTTCAAGCTGTTTCAGCTGCAGGAGCTGTTAGAAGAACCACAGGAATTCTGCTGCGAAACGCATGGAGACATCGTCGCTGTCCTTGCCCTCTTCAAAGTCTACACCGCGGCCGTATGCGTCGATTGCCTGGGTGATGTCCTTGGCACCGCTTCCGGGGAAGAGAAATGCTGCTCCACCCTTGATAGTAACCTGCTTGAAGAGCTTGTAACGGATCTCGTTGTTCCATTCAACGCCCATGAAGCTGTCGATATCCACATTTCCTGTAACACCCATGGTCTCGTAGTAATTCTCAACAGCTTTTTCTTCGTTGAACCACATGGCCATTACATGGGTGATATATGTCCAGTTTCCATAGCCGGCATTGATGCCGCCGCCGATCATGCTGAAACCGGGGTTGTCCAGTGCAGCGCCGCCGTTGATGCCGCCGCCACGCACTGTTCCGTAGTATGCTGGGAACATGGAATACAGTACTTGGCCGAAGATGGGATTGCCGTCATGAGAGATGGACTGTTCGCTTCCAAACCTGGGAGTGAACCTTGTGATACCAACACCCGGCGTGAAGCCTTCCAGGTCGTCGTCATCGGGATCATCATCACCCCTCAGCCAGTAACCGCCTACGTGGACCTCAAACTTCTTGATGCCGACCATTTCGTGAAGGTCGGCAAGGAGGTCTCCGTAGAATGCATAGGAGCTGATGTCGTAGTCGAGTTCCCGGTCGTTGTCGAATGTGCCGCCCACATAGGCAAATTCTGCCATGGGGTGGAAGATACCGTAGTCGCCCTTGTAATTCAGTATGCCGAAGAAGCGGTCGATATCAACATGATTGCCCTGCTGGTAATTCTGATCATAGAAGAATACGCCTTCCAGGTAGGTATTCTGCATGAAGGTGTAGCCTAGTTTACCCATGTAGAATGTACGGTCAGAGTGGGCCTGCTGGGTAGGAGGACCGATGGGATTGACCTTGCTTTTAACCTCGTCAACACCGGCATAACCTGCTTCTGACTCGTCCTTTTTGATGTACCATGCTTCCCATTTGAAGCCCTGGGCACAACCTGTAATGCCGAGGCCCGGGTCATCATCGCCGTAGACCAGGCCTCCGAACTTCACGTCGGCGGCCTTGACATCCCAGCCACCGTTGAACCTGGAACTGATCCACGGCAGGTTGAAGGATGCATTCAGTCTCTCAATACCGAACTGCTGGGACTGAAGACCATAGGCGAAGTCAGTGCGGTCTACTGCTTTCCTGTCCAGGGTGGTGTCAGATTCAAGTGCGAAATACACATCCCAGTCCTGGTCATGTGCAAAGTTGAAGAACAGCCTGTTTTCACCGCGGATATAGCCGTCTTTCAAGGCACCGCCTGCCTCGTTCAGATGCGTCTTCAGGCTGTTTCCTAATACGCCAAGTTTTCTCATGATGCCAACTGCCTTTAGCTCCTGCTCCCTGCTCAGCTGGCTGGAAACACCGAAATCCCTGCTGATTTCCTGGGTGGGTACCAGACGTACCTGAGCACCCATTCTGACAGTGATATCCCCCAGTGTCTGAACATTTACCGTGCCGGGCCCGGCCAGCGCGATAGCTGCCGTAAACAGTGTAGTAACTGCAACGGCAAACACAGCTAAGATCTTTTTCATTTTTTCCCTCCTTGATAAATGATCAGGTTTGATCTAAAAACTCCTCATTTTTAGTAAATAGTTTGTCTTTTCCTTATCACCTCCCTGCTTATTTCCTATTAAACTAGAGTTTCCCAAAACCCTCCTGAGTTATGAAAAGCCTATCGGCTCATTTCCTTGACCATTTCCTGTGAATAGGTGTTTACCCGTTTTTCAAAGGCCTCCCTGACTATTGCCATGTCCTTGACAAAGAGTTCCAGCTCCCTGGGCGTCAAAGACTGGTGACCGTCGCACAGGGCCTTTTCCGGCTCCGGGTGGCATTCTACAAGTATCATGTTTGCACCTGATATTACTCCCTGGGCAGCGGCATTGAAGATGTCCATGAGACCGTTTGGTGCCCGGTCCTTGGAGCCGATGGAGTGGCTCGGGTCCACGCACACCGGAAGCCTTGTATGCCGCTGGATAACCGGAACATGTATGAAATCGGCCATATTCCTGTGGGGAGCGCTCATGGATGTCTTGATGCCCCTGAGACAGAACACGATGTTTCTGTTTCCCTCGCTTGCAATGTATTCACAGGCGTTCAGGGATTCTTCTATGGTAAGCCCCATACCCCTCTTGTAAAGGACCGGAAGTTCCGTCTGGGACCCTACGGCCTTCAAGAGTTCAAAATTTTGTGCATTCCTGGTCCCGATCTGTAGCATTACCCCCGTGGGATTACCTGCCTCCTCCAGGGCCTTCACGATTTCTTCTATGTGTATTTCCTTCAGGACCTCCATGGCAATGACCTTTATGTCATACTTGCCTGCCAGTTCGAAGACCCAGGGCAGACAGGCGGCACCATGGCCCTGGAAGTCATAGGGACTGGTCCTTGGTTTGTAGGCACCCATGCGGGCCGTGGAAATACCCAGTTCCTTAAGGTTCATGAAGACCCTTTCAATGTATTCAGGTGTGTCCACAGCACAGGGGCCGGCAAAGATATGGAGCCCGTCCTGGTCGAATTTTATACCGTTGTAGGTGAAGCCAACCGGGACAAAATTCACGTCATGGCGCCCAATCTGGCGATATTTGGTGGATACCCTCACCACCTTTTCCACGCCTCTCATGGCACCAAGGACCTCTTCCGGGACGTTGTGGGTGGGGCCTATGAGGTGAATTTCCCTGACGGTTCGGGTTTCACCCGTGAGCTCCACCATCCGTATGTTGAGACCGGGAAAATTCTCAAGGAATTCATAGATTCTCTTGAGTTCCTGTCCTTCCTTGTCTACGTCTTTCTTCAGAATCAGTATCATGTTTTTCTCTGTTAAAAAAAGGCATTAAACAACAAAAAGTCTAAATTCAACCTTGTCTATTTAACACCCTGCCACCGGCAGGTCAACTGCCTGAGTTGCAGTTTTTTTAAGCTGTTAGGATTCTTTTATATGAGGTTAGCATAAAATTGTGAGTTTTTGAACGATCTTTTTTGTTTTAGGGGTTATTTTTTTTCCTGCCGAGCCAGGTAAGACGCTCCACCCCGTCAACGTTGGTGCATGCCCGTTTCAGGGCGAACTTCTGTCCTATAAGATAGACCTTTTCTTCAGCCCTTGTAATGGCGGTGTAGAACCATTTGTTGTTCAGCATGATGAAATGAGAATTTGAAAGGGGAATGACCACTATCCGGTACTGGCTGCCCTGGGCCTTGTGTACCGTGAGGGCATAGGCCAGTTCTATTATGTCTCCCAGGTGGTCAAAATCGTATGCTACAACTATCCTTTCCGGGTAGACAACAAAGAATTGCTCGGCCTCCAGGTCTATCCTGCTGACAAGGCCCACATTGCCGTTGAAGATCCGTCTGTATTCCTGCCTTGTGAACTGCTTCCCCTCCTTTATGAAGGCCTCCCATGCCATGACCTCCATATCCTTGTTCTGAAGATGAACCACCTTGTCGCCTTCCTTCAAGCGGATGCCTGCCCTTGTTACGGTCCTGGATTTTTCCGACGGGTTCAGGATGTCCTGGAGCCTGCTGTTCAGTATCTCGGTACCAAGCTGGCCTATGCGCATGGGGGTGAGCACCTGGAAATCCCAGGATGGATGGGTAAGCCTCTTTGAATAATAGGCCGCAAGTTCAAGGATGCGCTCCAGTATGGCCTGATTGTTTTCTTCCCGGAATCTTTTAAGTTCTTTCTCTGTCTTGTGTTGACGCTTCAGCAAAAAGATGTTGTGGATCTCCACTTTCTCGAAGAGAAAATCATTCCAATGTTCCAGGGCCACTCCTTCAGGCACCCTCCCCTGCCTTATTTCATTGGCAAAAAGGGCAAGCACGCTGTCATCACTTTGTCTGAATATCCTTGTCAGGTGCACCGAGGGCATAAGATCTGAATTGAGGGCATCTGAAAATACGTTTCCAGCACCTATAGGGGGCAGCTGGGCAGGATCTCCCACGAGGATCATGAGGGCTGAGGGCTTGACAGCCATTGCAAGCCGATAGAACAGTGAAAGATTCACCATAGACGCTTCATCCAGCACGATGACCCTGTAGGGAAGCGGATTTTCAGGGCCGTGCTCAAACTGGTTTTCCCCCTTGTACTTCAGCAGGGAATGTATGGTCACTGCCTCGTAGCCCGTGGTCTTTCTCAGGCGGGATGCAGCCATGCCGGTGAAGGCGCAGCATATTATGTCGTCTCTGGAGGCATAATACTGGCTGAGAAGATCCAGTATGGCACGGCATACAGTGGTCTTCCCTGTGCCGGCATAGCCGGCAAGGGCAAATATTTGTCTGGGCTCCGTGGCAATCTTTCGGATTATTGCCTGCTGTTCAGGGGCAAATTCCACCCCGTTTCTGGTTTCATAGCCTGTTATGAAACTTTCTACCTCTTCAGGGCTGATGGTCTTCCTGCGTCCATCCACGGAGCGCTCCAGGAAAAATTGCCTGAGCCTGTCTTCCATGTACCGGTAGGAAGAAAGGCCGATTTCCCCGTTCTCACCGCGAACCAGCAGGCCTTCCAGTATCATCTTGTTGAGGACACCCTCTATACGTGATTCACTTACCCGGGTTTCATCCGAGGACAGCAGTTCCTGGACAGTGCTCTCAAGATCAGGCTGCATGAGGTAACAGTGCCCCTGGGATTCGGCTGCATCCACCAAGACATGGTTGATCCCCGCCTTTATTCTCCAGGGTGAATCAGCGGGGACACCCACGCAGAGCGCTATCCTGTCTGCCGTTTTGAAGCCGATGCCCCGGACTTCCGTCAGCCTGTACGGGTTTTCCCTTACGATTTCAAGGGCCTCATCCCCGAAGTGATTGTATATCCTGACCAGGAGATTGGGGGTTATGTGCCCGTGTCCTCCAAGATAGCTTGCCAGGGATTTGAGGCTGCGATGCTTGTGCCACGAGCGCTTTATTACAGAAAGCCGTTTTTCCTTTATGCCCTTGACCTTGAGGAGTCTTTCCGGCTCATTGTCGAGGATCCAGACCAGTTTGTCTTCTCCGAATTCCTCTATGAGGTGCCTGGCCATCTTTTCACCAAGCCCCTTTACCACCTTGCTCAGGAAAAAGTGAAGCTCGCTGCCAAGAAGCCTGTAGGAATTGAAGTCGAACTGGCGTCCGTACTTTGTCATCTGCCACGAGCCCCTGAATTCAAATTCTGCTCCTGTAAGCCCTGCATTTGATGCCAGCTCGCAGATATGGCCCTTGACAGTAAAACATGCCCCTCTTTTGGGTTTGACCCTCAGGATGGCAAAACCGGATTCAGGATCCGAATAGGTTACCCTTTCCACCGATGCCCTGAGGCTTATTTCCGGGGTAGATTCAGCCTGCCGGGTCTTTATAGCTGTCTTTTTATTCATTTTTTTCTGGGATCCAGTGCGTCCCTCAGGCCTTCTCCGAGGAGGTTGTATCCAAGGACTGTTATTAGGATGGCAAGGCCCGGGTAAACCGACAGCCACCAGGCTATCTCCAGGTTGTCCTTGCCCTCTGTAAGCATGTTGCCCCAGCTTGGTGTTGGCGGCTGGACCCCTATGCCGAGAAAGCTAAGGGCGCTTTCTGTAAGAATCGCACCCCCGACCCCCAGGGTTGCAGATACAATTATGGGGGCCACGGCATTTGGAAGTATCTCGCTGAATACTATCATCATGTTGGAGGCCCCTGAGATCCTCGCGGCCAGGACAAAATCCCTCTTTCTCAGGCTCAGAAATTCTGCCCGTACCAGCCTGGCCACTCCCATCCACCCGGTAAGCCCTATGACCACCATGATGTTCCATATTGAGGGTTCCAGGAAGGCAATGACGGCCATGATGAGAAATATGGATGGAAAACAGAGCATTATATCCACAAAGCGCATGACCAAAGTGTCCACCCATCTGCCGTAAAAGCCCGCCAGTGCCCCCAGCACCGTGCCCACTGCAGTGGCTATGCCTACTGCCACAAAACCTACCAGAAGGGATATGCGGGAGCCGTAAATGAGCCTGGAAAGACAATCCCTGCCCAGTGAGTCGGTCCCAAGCCAGTGCTGCATGGAGGGGGCCTCCAGTATGTGAAAGGTGTCAATGGCCTGGGGATCATAGGGAGAAATGACCGGTGCCAGAAGGGCCGCTGCAAACAGGATGATCACAATGACCGATCCGGAAAGGGCCAGAGGGTTTGAGAAAAGCACGGAAAAAAAGGCTCCTGTCCTGCTGCGGGATCTTTGTATGGTGACAGCGGCTTCCATGTTATTCCGTCTCCTGGAGGCCGGTACGGATCCTGGGATCCACTGCAGCGTACCCCACGTCAGCCAGAAGGTTGCCCAGGAGGGTGAGAACCGAAACTATCACGAGGTTTCCCATGAGGACAGGGTAATCCCTGGCCATGACGCTGGACCACATGAGCTGGCCGACCCCAGGTATGGCAAAGATGGATTCGAATATGACGCTTCCCCCTATCAGGCCTGGAACCGAAAGTCCAAGTATGGTTATAAGGGGCAGCAAGGCATTTCTGAGCGCATGTCTGTAGATGACAGTTCGTTCCGGAAGTCCCTTTGCCCTGGCAGTGGTGATGAAGTCCTGTCTGAGGACCTCCAGCATGGAAGACCTGGTATAGCGTGAAAAGCCAGCAAGCCCCCCAATGGCAGATACAAAAACCGGAAGCACCAGGTGCCTTGCCCAGTCCATGATTTTCTGCCAGGTGTTCATGTGCTCGTAGCCCATCAGTGTATGGACTCCTGATACCGGAAGCCAGCCAAGCTCTATGCCGAAAAACAACATGAGAAGAAGGGCCACCCAGAAAGCAGGTGCTGCATATGCCAGAAAGACCAGGACAGTGGTTACCTGGTCGAAGAGACTGTTTTGCCTGACAGCAGCCCTCACCCCCAGGGGGACGGATACCACAATGATGAGTATCATGGAAAGCACGTTTATCAATACGGTTATGGGCAGCCTTTCCCTGATCTTATCCCAGACCTTTCTCCTGTCAGGGGAGAAGGATCTTCCAAGGTCCAGCTGCACCAGGCCCTTGAACCACTTTGCATACTGGACATAGAGGGGCTTGTCCAGGCCGTACTGGGCCCTGAGTCTTTGTCTCATCTCAGGCGTCATCTTGGGGTTGAAATCCGCCTGGAGGCTCATGGGCTCTCCCGGGGCAAGATGCATTACGAAAAAAGAGATAAGCGTTATCCCTATGAATGTGAGCACCAGGGCCAGGAGTCTTTTGGCTGTCCAGATGAGAAAGTTCATTTTATCTCGTTATGTATTTCTGCTCGTCTTTTGGCACCCACCACCTGATGAAATTGTAGCTTATGCCTGCAGGTGCAGGCTTAATACCGTGAAACCTGGCATGTATTATGGGCAGGGACATGGGCACGTAGAGGAAGGTGTAGGGCTGGTCCTCTGCAAGTATCTCCTGTATCCTGAAATAGATCTTCTTCCGCTTTTCCCTGTCGAATATTCTTCTGCCCATGACAAGCAGCCGGTCAACTTCCGGGTTTTTGTATCCTATGAAATTGAGCTGTTTGGCACCGGTCTTGGATGAATGCCAGATATCATAGATATCAGGGTCCTGGCCCAGGGTCCAGCCCAGTATGACCGCCTCAAAGCGCCTCTTGTCTATGAAATCGTTGATAAAGGCCGTCCATTCAAGCTGCCTGATATTCATCTTTATGCCTATCTGGCCCAGCCTGTACTGGATTATCTGTGCAGTCTTGTCCCTGAGGGGATTTCCCTGGTTGGTGAGAACTGTAAAGACAAAGGGCGTACCGTTTCTGTCCAGGATCCCGTCGCCGTCTGTATCTTTCCACCCGCATTCTTTCAGGAGCGATCTCGCCTTCTCTGGATGGTAAGGATAGCGCTTTACGTTGGGGTTATAGAACCAGGCGTCTGGCTTGTATGGTCCGGTAGCCGCAACCCCAAGTCCAAGGAGTACGCCCCTTATGATCTCCTCCTTGTCAATTGCATAGGATATTGCCTGGCGGACCTTTCTTTCCCTGAAGAAGGGGTGTCTCAGGTTGTAGCCCAGATATGTATATGAAAATGACAGATATTTGTATTTCCTGAAGTTTTTCCTGAAAAATCTTGTGTTGGTCTGTCTCTGGTACTGCACAGGGGAAAGCCCCATCCAGTCAAGCCCCCCGGCCTTCAGTTCCATGAACATGGTGGCAGGGTCCGGGATGACACGCATGATATAGCCATCAAGATAGGGTCTTCCTTCAAAGTAACTGTCATTGGCCCTGAGCTCTATACGTTCCTGGGTCTTCCAGAGCTTCAGCCTAAAAGGGCCAAGCCCCACTGGGTTTCGGGAAAGCGGGCTCTTGGTGATATCCTTTCCCTGGAGCAGATGTCTGGGAAGCACCACGATATCTCCCCAGGAACTGAGTGCCGGGGCAAAGGGTTTCTTATAGGTGACCCTGAAGGTGTAAGGATCCGGTGCTTCAGCCTTTTCCACCTCCAGAAAATCTCCTGCATAGGCAGTAGGAGTCTTGGGATCGATGATGGTGTTGAAGCCGAAGAGCACGTCGGCAGAAGTGAAGGGGGCACCGTCCTGCCATTTAACCCCGCGCCTCAGGTGGAAGGTAATGGTCTTTCCCCGGTTGGTAATATCCCAGGACTCTGCCAGATCCCCTGTCAGGTTCAGGTCCTTGTCGTATTTTACAAGCCCATTGTATATGAGCCCTGCTATTTCATGGGACGTGGCATCAGAGGCGAGCATTGGAATCAGGGTGGAGGCATCTCCTATGGAGCCTACGATAATGGAATCTCCGTAGTCGGGAGAGGCCGGTTGCTGCCCGGGGGCCTGGAGGGGATTAAAGAGTATGATAACCAGGCATATAGAAGTGGAGATAATGGTCTTAAAGGGCATTTTTTGCCGCTTTTAATGCCTCTACGCAGGAATGCGGGATCCGAAGATTGCCCTTTCCTATTCCCAGCCGTATATACGGCTTGGCCTTTCCGTGATAGTCGCTTCCGCCTGTTGCCACGAGCTGGTTTCTCCTGCAGATGTCAAGGCAGGTGGCGGTAAAATGCTCGTCGTGTTCGCTGTACCAGCATTCCATTCCCATCAGCCCGTGGTGTTTGAGCGAAAGGACTATTTCCTCGAGTTCCCCTTTATCCCTGGTCATCAGGGAGAAGGGATGGGCCAGTACTGGTATCCCTCTGGCTGCTCTCACGGTTTTTATCGCGTCTTCCGGGCCGAGGATGGATTTAGGCGCATAGGCGGGACCGCCCTTTTTTAGGAACTTGTCAAAGGCCTGGCTGACAGATTTTACGTAGCCCTTTTCCGCCATGATCCTTGCAATGTGAGGCCTTCCAATCTGGCCGCCCTGGGCCATTTCCTCAAGTTCTGCCATGGTGACAGGCATGCCGAGCCTGTCCAGTCGTTCAAGGATCCGTGGATTTCGTTCAGACCTTGCAGCCTGTACCTTTTTAAGCACTTTTTGCAGCGGCTTTGAGCCGGCATCAATGTAATAGCCCAATAGATGCATGTTACCCCGGGGGAAGGCAACACTGAGCTCCACCCCGGGGACCAGCTCCACGCCCTCTTTTTCAGCGGCCTCAGCTCCCCTGGCCAGGCCATCTGTGGTGTCGTGATCCGTGATGGACAGGGCAGAAAGCCCGGCTCTGCCGGCAAGACGAACCAGCTCTTCAGGGGTATCGGAACCATCCGAAGCCGTAGTATGGGTATGGAGGTCGCAAAGTTTCATCTATGTCTATGTAAATCCAGGTACTGCTGTCAAGGCTTCCTGATGATCTCTATTTTTGCCTGATCCCTCTGGTGTTTCAGCCAGTCGGTAAAGACTGTCTGGGCCTTCCACTGTTTGACCCGTGCCTTGATTTCCTTCTTTTTATCTCCAAAGGCCTTCATGTCGGCGTTTTCCCGCATGCCCTTAAGATGAAGGATAAAAAAGGATCGTCCGCTTGATGCAACCTTTTCCGGAAGTGGCTTTGCCTTGTACAGAGAAAGGGCCTCCTTTACAACTGGACCAGGCAGCCTGCCATTGGCAGAGGCATCGGTGCGCTTGAAAAAGCCGGTTTCTTCCACCTTGAGATTGGAGATTTTTGCCGCTTGGGCAAAGCCTTTCTCCCTTGCCTGCTGCAGGATGTTTTCAGCCTTTTGCCTGCAGAGCTCCAGGGACTTGTCGCTGGTGTATCTTTCCTTTACCGCCTTTTTGACTTTTTCAAAGGCAGGAATATAGGGAGGCTTCTTTTCAGCCATTTCAGCTATCATGACGCCTGCAGGAACCTCCAGGAGGGAGCTCAGCTCACCCTTTCCCAGGGAAAAGATGGATCCCAGCACCTGGGGGTTGAAGCCGAGGACCGGTGCCGGGTGCTTTTTTGAAAAGAATCCTGTCTCCTCAATGGTCTTGTTGGCGCTTTGGGCATATGCTTCCAGGCTGCCGAGCTCTATAATGGTATCATAGGCCTTATTGGCCTCATCCCAGAGCATCTTTTCCACCTTCTTTTTCTTTATCTTCCGGGCAATGAGTTCGCGCACTTCCTTGATGGACTTGTCCCTTTCCGGTTTGATCTTTTCAAGCTTGATTATATGAAACCCGAATCTGGTTCTCACCGGCTTGCTGATCTGGCCTTCCTTCATGGAAAAGACCGTTTCATCAAAGGGTTTCACCATCTGGCCCTTTTTGAAAAATCCGAGCTCCCCTCCATTCTTGGCAGAGGCAGGATCCTGGGAGAATTTTTTTGCCAGTTCTGCAAAGGATGTCCCTGCCTTCAGCTGCTTTTCCAGTTCTTCGGCCCTTTTCTTTACTGCTTCAACTGCTGTTGCATTGGCATCCTGGGGTACCTTTAACAGGATGTGCGCGGCCTTTCTCATTTCTGGGACATGGAATTCTCCAGGGTGATCCTGAAAATATGTCTTTATTTCCTGGTCAGTGGCATTGACTGAAGCTTCCAGGTCCTTTCGTGCAAAGAGTATGTACTTGAGTCTTACCTGGGGGTCGGTCTTGAATTCTTCCTTGTGGGTTTCAAACCATGCCTTCAGTTGCGGCTCAGTGGCATTGACTGCGTCCACGCAATCCGAGGCGTTTATCTTGATGAATTCTACATTGATCTCTGCATTTTCATATTTGTAGTGGAGGACCGCCTCTGTATCGGGTACGAATATCCCTGCTGTCAGAAGCGCCTGCACCTTTCTCAAGTACATTTCCTTCCTGACATTTGTTTCAAAATCTACCGGCTTCATTCCCGCATTTCTGAGGGCCGCCTGGTAAAGGCGCGCATCGAATACACCGTTTTGCTTGAAGGCAGGTACACCGAGGATAACGTGCTGTACTTCCCTGTCCGTAACCAGAACGCCCATCTTGGCTGCTGCCTGGTCCACGAGGGCGGCATCAATGAGCTGGTCCAGCACCTGCTGTTTCAGGTTCATCTGTTTCATGACCGTCTCAGGCAGGCTGCCTCCGTACATCCTGCGAAGCCGTTCCACGGTATTGTTGTAGGCCTTCTGATAGTCTTCAACAAGTATCTTCTGGCCGTTTACCTTGGCCATGATATCCAGGCGCTGAGACCTGAAGGTCCCTACTCCCCAGAATATGAAGACCACTACTATGGCACCAAGTATGAATTTCATCAGCCATGAAGCCGCGTTTTTTCTTATGATATCCAGCATGGTTTCAGGAATACTCCTCTCAAGACAGATAGGTCCGGCAGACAGGCTTAAAGGGGCCGCTTCTGCAGGTAAAACCCGGATTATGCAGCCAGCAAGCCTGCTGATCAAAGGGGCAGGGATCAGATGGCTTCTTCTGCCCCTTTTCGCACTTGAAAGCTGCTTCGGATGCCAAGTAAAATGCCTTTAAGTTCTGATGATGTCAAGAAATCCTTTAAAATCGCCACAGGTCTAGTTCCTGGTCTCCGGCAGGCTCTGTTACTTGAATAGTCTTTTCGAAACCGTCCTCGACTCTTCTGGCAAGTACTTTGAAAGGTTGTCCCTTGGAAGCCTTGGAGTATCTTGCAGCGATCCTGGCTGCAGTCTCAATGGCCCTTTTACTGCACGCATGCCTCAGGATGCAAAGGGGGCCAGGCACCTCCAGGGGCCTGAGGATGACGTCCGAGGGCAGGGCGAGTTTTTCAAGCTCGATGTTTTCCGACTGCTTCCTGCCTGTGATGACCCAGCTCCTGTCTTCCAGCAGGAAATGTCTTCCTTTCCGGGCAATGAGGCAGTCATGCAGGGTAAATGAAGGCCAGATGCTGAATATCCTTTTGAATCTCCTTGAAAGTATGGGATCTGCCAATACACAGCCTCCGGCCGGTGCAGGGTAGTGCGTTATTCCGTACTTTTTTGCCAGTGCAATCTGTACCTTTCTGCCCCGGCCTGAAACAGCAGGCAGAAGATTCCTTTTTACAATACCTTTTTTTTCCACAATGGTTTCTGGAAGAAGCCTGGCCGAAAGTGGTCTGAGAAGCAGGCCTTCTGCCCCGCTGTCTCTTTCTATTATTCTGAGGGTATCCCTTCTCTGGGACATGGGCCTTTGACCCAGCACCTCGCCCGTGGCCAAAAAGGATGCGTTATAGGTTTCCATCATGGAAAGGGTGGTCTTTACCATGAGAATCTTGCAGTCTATGCATGGATTCATGTACCTGCCGTAGCCGTGCACAGGGCTTGTGACCATTTTGAGATACTGGGCGGATATATCCTTTACAATGAGACGAATGCCGTATTCACCATAGGCCCTATCAGCTTCGGCCTCTTCATTTCCCTTCAGGGACCAGCCGAAGAAGGGGGTGATAAAACGAACGGCAAGGGGGGTGATACCCTGCTCTTGAAGGATTCGGCAGGCGAGTATGCTGTCAAGTCCGCCGGAATACAGGACTAAGCAGTTCCCTGGCATATCTTCTGGCTGTATCAGTTTCTCCTCCGAGCATTCGGACTATTTCATCGAGCCTTTCATCCCCGGAAAGACTTCTCACCATTGTTACGGTCTCTCCCTCTGCCTGGATTTTTTCCACGGCAAGGTGGGTGGTCCCCAGGGCGGCTATCTGGGGGAAATGGGTTATGGCAATTACCTGGTATGTCTCTGCCATCTTCCTCAGTTTTCTGCCGACATTTTCTGCAATTTCTCCGCCAAGGCCTGCATCGATTTCATCGAAGATCAGCGTGTCACCGTGGTCTTTTTCCCCAGAGACGGTTTTGAGTGCAAGAAGTATCCTTGAAAGCTCTCCTCCAGATGCCACCTTGGCAAGGGGTGCAGGAGGCTGCCCGGGGTTGGCGGAAAAGAGAAATTCCACCTGGTCTGCCCCGGCAGGGCCGATGTCTTCGGCTTTGACCCCATCTGGTGTCTTAATATCTACCTTGAATTCGGCCCTGGAAAGATCAAGCTGTCCAAGCTCTTCCTTGACGGCTTTCTCCATTTCAGAGGCTTGTCTCTGGCGCTTTCGGCTCAGGTCTGAGGCCAGTCGGCAGAGCTTGTCGTCGGCTTTCTGGAGCCTTTTGACAAGTATATCCATTTCCTGTTCCAGGTTTTCAAAGGCCTTTAGCCTTTCTTCGAGCGTAAGTCTATGGGCCAGTACGTCTGTTATTTCAGGTCCGAATTTCCTTCTCAGGCCCTGGAGCCTGAAAAGCCGTTCCTCCACCTGCTCCAGCCGGGACAGATCCATGGGGAGTGCCTGGATATAGTCTCTCAGGGAGATGGCAAGGTCGTCTGCCTGAAAGCTTACGGCCTCCAATAGTTCCTTAATGGCCTGCAGGGAGGGATCCAGCTCTGTCATCTTTTCCATGGAGGCTCTGCACAGTGAAAGTTCCTCGGTGATGCTTCCGCGGGCCCCGTAAAGCCTTCCGTAAATGTCTTCTCCCAACTCCCTTAGCCTGCTGGATGCCTTGAGTACCTTGCGCTCCCGTTCGAGTTCTTCCTCTTCATCCTCCCTGGGATTGATTTCGTCTATAAGTTGCTGCTCTTTCAGGATGTTTTCTCGTTCTTCCTCACGCCTGCTGTATTGTTTCCTGAGCTCTTCCAGGGATCTCCTGATTCCCTGGGCTTCCCTGTAGAGATTGAAAAGACCTCTGCGCTCCTGGTGGAGCCCGGCGAAATCGTCAAGCATCTCCAGGTGACGTTCCTTGTTCAGGAGATACTGGAACTCGTGCTGGCTGGAAATGCTTGCCAAAGAGGGTGCAAGTTGCCTGAGTTGGGACAGGGTGACCATAACCCCGTTTATAAATATCCGGCCCTTGCCTTCGGCCTGGATAATTCTCCTGACAACAAGTTCACCTTCTGTTTCGATACCGGAGTCTCCAAGTGTTTCTGCCAGCTGCTCCGGGATCTCGAAAAGTGCCTGTATCGCAGCCTGCTTTGATCCGGGTCTCACAACCGTTTTGTCTGCCCTGCCTCCCAGTATGAGCTTTAGTGCCTTTATAAATAGGGATTTTCCAGCTCCCGTAGCTCCTGTAATAACAGTAAGTCCCAGGTCAAAGGAAAAGACCGCCCTTTTTACCAGTATGAAGTTTTCAATAATAAGTTCTGAAAGCATAGGTTTTCCTTGGGCCTTTGAACCTTTGGAAGAAAAGGTGTTATTGCCAAGGAAGATATTATGATAGATCAATCCGTGGTGCAAACAGGGATTGAATCATCCCGGGAAGAATTATATCAAAATCAGGGAGTAAAGTGGCAGTTGTCAGGGTCCTTGCAGGAAAGCTGTTTCAGCGGCTTGACTGCGGTTGAAGTTGGCTTCCTTGTGGTGAAACCTTTCAAAAAACATCCCACAAATGGAGGACAAACGAGGGAATGCTCTCGTTTCAGTAGAGACAAAAGATATCCCGGACCAGGAGGTCCGGGATATCCGCGAAGTTTATATAATGCCCGGTTTGAGGCTGATCAATGTTCACTCAGGGAAAATGCCTTTCCAAAGAAACGTTCTCCCAGCAGAAAACCTCCAACTGTAAGGCAGATGCAGCCGAATACCACGAAGAACTCTGCAGCCGACGGCGTATAGGGCAGGAAGTTTGGAAGATTGTCCCATCCGGAGAATACGGGTACAGACTGGCCTACGACAACCAGGTCATAGCGCTGGAAAAAGCCACCGATAAGGGCCAGGAGAGAGGCTGTGGACATGGCAGCCAGGTTATTGACCTGGGTGCCTACCAGCAGCAGCAGGGGTATGATGATGCCTATAACGGTTTCAAAGACCCAGAAGTTGGTGGAAAGAGGCCCCTTTATCAGGTTTGTTGCAGCCTGGCTTGCAGCTTCACCGCCCGTGTACATGATTATGAGCTTCCACGTAGTGGCTATGGCAATAAGGAAGAGGGTAAGTGCAACTACTTTTGCCACTGTTCGAAGGGCTATAAAGTTTTTCTTGTCCATCTTTTCGCCCCTGAGGATGTAGGCGATATGTGTGAAAAGAATGATGCAGGCTGCACCGCTCATGACTGCATTACAAAGGAAGAATACGGGCAGCTGGGCACCGTACCAGAACGGCCTGGCAGCCAGGGTGCCGAAGACAGCCCCAAGGTTGGAATTTGCGCCTACTTCCGCCAGCGCTCCAAGCACGCCTACGTAAAGGGCCATCCGCCATTTCTGACTGATAATGCCGAAGAATTCCACCAGCATGCATCCCACTGCTGCGCCGTAAAGGGTTCCCATCCACCAGATGTTGGAGGTGAGATTGGGAGATATAATATTGTAAATAAGCATCCTGTGGGGGCTTTCAAGCTCGACCCCGATGGAGAGAAATGCGGAAAAAATAGTGATAATCGATAGGTATACCGCCCTGTTGGCCACTGGAGCCATGGGATTTCCGCCAAAGGCATGGCTTATTGCAGCTATGAGCACAAGACCGGTTGATATAATTGCAAAAGAGGCGTATGTGGAGATCAGTATGCCCCAGGGTACTTCCCGGGTTACCCCGTAAAGATGTTCATGGCCGAATATAAAACCGTAAACGCCAAGGGCCAGGACCCCGGCCACAACTGCCAAGAGGGCAACGCCCAGCAGAACCATGCCGGTGTTGATTCGAGGTTCGATCCAGGCCGTGAATACTTCCAGTGCATTGGACATAATCTGTTCCTCCTTCTCCTGAATAAAATAGGGACTTGATCACTTATACCTTTTTTCGCAATCCTTTTCAAACCTTTTCTGAATTGTCATTCAGAAAAATTTCAGACTGCAAAATTAAGTGAAAGATCTGTCTGCTGTCCGGCCTGTCTTTAAGGTGTTTCAGGGATTGGTCTGCCGATGTCAAAAACCATGTGGCATTATGGGCGAAACTGGTATTCCCGAGGGGTTTTATTTAAGATCTTCAGAACATAAAAAAAGGCCCTGAAACCAGGACCTCTTTAATCTGGATCTGCATGCAGACGTACTTCAGCTATTGGTCAATAACATTCCAGCCCCTGTTCCTCATGCAGTTTATATAGGCCTGCTTGTATTTTCTCTCTGCATCTATGCCCTTGTAGGCACCGCCGCCTATACCCCCTGCGGCCGCGCCGATTGCCGCTCCTTTACCGGCGTTTCCCGTTGCCGCGCCGATTGCCGCTCCTGCGGCCGCACCGATGGCGCCTCCTATCAGGCCGCCCTTGATGGTTTCTTCAGGGGTATATCCAGAAACCCTTTGGGCCATCATCTTGCACTCGGTAAGGTCCTGGGTATAATTCCGCTGAGGCGGAGGGTAGGCAGCTGCCGGCGGCGGAGGCGGTGGAGCAGGAGCCCTGGCGGCCGGAGGTGGAGGAGGAGCGTACTGTCTGGGCGGCGGAGGCGGGGGAGTCTGTACCTGAGCAGGATACTGCTGGGCTCCGTATGCCCCGGGTGAAGTCGAAGGATCAACGGTAGGAGTCCAACCATTTTGCGACGCACAGGCCGTAAGGAAAAACATGCTTGCAGCCACTAAGAACAATAAGGAAAATTTAGGCATGAAGAAACCTCCCTTTTGAATTAATGTGTGGAAATAAACTAATAACTGTAAGAAGTATTTGCAATCCTCTGGAAATATTCCCGTTCCTTGCCTTGGACCTCTTTTGGCTCCAATCGGATTGAAAAATCCCTTTGTTTACGTGTTTGTTAGTGGTTAATTTTTTAGAAAGAACTGTCCGGGTTATTTAAAGTTTTCTGTACAATTAAGCAGGCCTTAAAATTGACAGCTTGAAAAAAGATTTGCCGGAGGGACTGGTTATGAAGATCTTGATTATTACAGCAGACGGTTTTGAAGATTCTGAGCTTCTTTGCCCTATGTACAGGTTCAAGGAAGAAGGCTTTGAGGTAGATATTGCCGCGCCGGAATGGGGGCAGGTCAAGGGCAAGAAGGGTTACTCTGTCAGTGCAAACCTGTCCTTTGATGAATTAGAGCCCTCCATCTTTGACGCCCTTTATCTTCCAGGCGGAATGGCACCGGATCACTTAAAGCACATGCCCGAAGTTCAAAAGATGGTCCAGGCCTTTGACAGAGATAAAAAACCCATCCTGGCAATCTGCCATGGCCCGCTGATCCTGGGCAAGGCAGGCATCCTTCAAGGCAGAAAGGCAACCTGTTACTGGAAGGTCGCAGAGGAGATACAGTCTTCAGGTGCAAGATATGAAAATGTACCGGTTGTGGTGGATGCCAACCTGGTGACCTCCAGGGAGCCGGCTGATATTCCTGTTTTCATGAAGGAGGCCTTAGCCCTTTTGAAAAAGAAAAACGGGTCTTAAAAATAACATTTTCTGGCCGGGCTTATGTATAACAGGAGTTGGTTTTCATTATTCATTCATCTTAATATATGCTAAATCCTTCAGTGGTTTCAGGACAGGCTGGAATTTCAAAATAAAAGGCAGTTTTCTGTTATAAATACAGCCTATTGCTAAAGCCAGAGTTTTTTGGCTGGTTTAAACAAATCTGTTCGCCTATATCGTGCAGTTCAAGTTTTTCATGTGCCGCCCGGCACTTGTCTCATAATTTCCATTTCTCGAGTCCGTATTGAGTCTGTTATGGCCTGAAGGATAAATCCTTCACCTCTTCAGTATTTCTTCCTCTTCAGTTTCAATATTGTGCTATTAAGCCGGGGTAAATTGGTACATTTCTTAAAATTTTTTGGCATACCGTTAGCTTACCAGTGCATTTATATGTCGTTGTCCAAAATTCCGGCAGGACATCTTGCCGAGTGTAGTGCAGGCATGGCTGTTGCTCAATAAAAGGAAATCAACCAGTCATTTCGCAGGAGGAAACAGCATGAAATGCCGGCAAGAACAAAAAAAATATTTTAAAAACAGGATGTTATCAATGAAGTATACGGATGCTGAAAATAAATTTACAGGATCTTCTTTTATAAAAAATTTTAATTTCAGTTTAAAAGTTTTTAGTTTTCTTACATGTGTCTATTTTATTTTGGCCCAGGCGGCATTTGCGGCAAGCGTGACGCTGACCTGGAACAGGAACCAGGAACCGGATATTGCCGGATACAAGATCTATTACGGCACTTCTTCTCATAATTACACTGAAAGCACCACCATTAACGACACTGCCACCTCACCCCTCCAGATTTCTCATACGGTATCGGGTCTTGGTGAGGGGATGACCTATTATTTCGCCGTCAAGGCCTTTGACCTTGCGGATCACTACAGTGATTATTCCCAGGAAGTTTCAGTCACCATTCCTGGAACTGATTCCGGCTCCGAAGGCAATGATGGGGGCCAGGACGACGGAGATGGCCAGGACTCACAAATTGAGCCCTTGGATTTCAAGGTGAATTTTCAGCCTGCAAATGCCCAGATTCCTGCAGGTTTTGCTGCTGATGCAGGTCAGAGTTATAGCGCTAGTAGGGGTTATGGCTGGGTAGGCAGCCTTCCTCAGGTGGTGGACAGCAACAGCTACAGGTCTGCTGACCAGCAGCATGATACACTCGCCCTGGCCAGGCAGGGCATGACATGGGAAATGGCTGTGCCCCCAGGCAGCTATGACGTCACAGTCTGTATAGGCAGCCCGGTCAGTACGTATCTGTTTCAAAGTATAACAGTTGAAGGACAAAAATTCTTTTCAAATGTCAGCACTTTTGCAGGGAAATGGTCAGAAAAGACAGGAAAGGTTTATGTTTCTGATGGCAGGCTTACCTTGAATTTTGGCAGCCTTTCCAGGTCTTATGTTGCACTCAATTTTATTGCTGTCACCGGGGAAGGTACCGTGGTGCCTGCTGATGATCAGAATCAAGCGCCAAGGGCGGTGTTTTCTCCCTCTACTTTAAGTGGACAAGTGCCTCTTGAGGTATCATTCAACGCCAGTGGTTCTTTTGACCCTGACGGCAGTATAGTGGCTTATAGCTGGAATTTTGGTGACGGCAGTTCGTCAAGCGGAGCAGTTACCAGTCATGTATTTACCTCAGCGGGTACTTATAATGTGAAACTTACAGTCAAAGACGACGATGGAGCAACTGCTACAAAAACAGTAAGCATTAGTGTCGCCAATTCAAATAACAATTCGGGAGGCTCTGGAGACCAAGGGGCTTCGGATGAAGACGAGGGTACAGAAAGCGGTCCTGTTGAATTCAAGGTGAATTTCCAGCCTGCAAACGCCCGGATTCCCGCAGGTTTTGCTGCTGATGCAGGTCAGAGTTATAGCGCTAGTAGGGGTTATGGCTGGGTAGGCAGCCTTCCTCAGGTGGTGGACAGGAACAGTTACAGGTCTGCTGACCAGCAGCATGATACATTTGCCCTGGCCAGGCAGGGCATGACATGGGAAATGGCTGTGCCCGCCGGCACCTATGAAGTGACTGTATGCATCGGGAGTCCTGTCAACATGTATTTATTCCAGGGAGTAAAGGTAGAAGGCATAGATATGTTTAACAGGATTACCACCCGGGCAGGGCAGTGGTTGGAAAAGACGACCAGCGTCTATGTCTCAGACGGCAAGCTGACCCTTAAATTCAGCAATTTGTTCAACTCATATGTGGCCGCTGATTATGTAATAGTGAAAGAAAAATAGTTAAGGATTAGGTAATTCTGATGATGTGGGGCGGAGGTCTTTGTTGACTTCCGCCCTTTTAGATACTGGCCTGCTACCGCTAACGGGATCTCTTTCAATCATGGCCGAAGTGCTTTGTATGCCTCCAGCCTTTTCCCCTGTCCCAAATGGCTTGAACCAAATGCAGTATTTGCATGCTCATGTGCCAAATGGGGAAAAGAAGCGCAACCGGGCCCACCCGATAGGGCTTGAATTAAAAGCACGGTAATACCTATGGGATCCAGGGGAAAATCGAGAAGGGCATTACGGCCTTCCAGGGCAAAAATGATATAAAAGTATTTGGAGTGCCTGCTAAAAAAGCTATCCAAAATACCGGTTTAGGGACTATCTGCCAGATGGCAGAACATGCTAAAAGAGGCCTGTTGAAAAAAAGCTTCAAACACTTGGCTGCAATCTCAGTACGGCCCCGGAGCCATCTGCTTCATACAGTGATTTCACAGATGAGACGATGTACCTTTCAGATGGTGAGCAGGTATCCGTTAAGCTGAACCTGGTTTTTCCGGGAAGTCCTAAACCGAGTTACTGGACGATCTGGATAGATTATAATCATGACGGTGATTTTTCAGATTCAGGCGAGAAGGTGTAGAGCGGCAGCAGCAAGTATGGAAAGAGCAGGCACCTTTCACGTGCCTTCAACCGCGGACAGGAAGGACACGCTTCGATCTCCAGGTCTTAAAAGACCAGCATATCCTCATGTGGCAGACAAAATACGGGGAAGGGGGAAGATTATACAGTCCAGTTCTAAACTGGAACTGGTAAGTATAGTAAATTCAACTGAATACCGGTTCTAAGGCAAAGGGCCATCCCTCCTGTTCCGGGGATGGCCCTTTTTATGGAAGTGGTTTTTTCCCCCGTGCTGTTCAGCCTTTCTTGCCGGCATTCTTGATCCTTGCCGCCATGTTTCGATACCTGGTTAAAAGTTTCCAGCCCTTAGAATTATAAATAGTTTCCAGTTCATGTTTCAGGCCTTCAATCTTTTGCGAAAATTCCTTTTCCAGAGCGGCCTTTTCTTCTGTCAACCTCCTATTTTCCTCTGTCAGGCTGTCAATCTTCGTCCAGGCATCCCTTAGCTGCTGGTTCAGGGTTTGAAGCCAATAGCCCTGTCTTTGCTGTTCATAAACCTTTTCGATAGTCCTCTGGGAAAGCTCCAGTGCGTTAAAACAATCATGAAAACGCCTGTTGTAATAGCTCAAAAATTTCGGGGAGTAATTCAGCATCACAGCCTGAAAAAGAGACTGGTATTGCTCGGCCTGCTTCTTGAGGGAGTATCGTTGTTCTAAAACATTTCTGCCCCTGAGTCCCCGTTTCTTCCAGTTTTTTCTGTTCTTGCAAAATTCGATCATTGCCTCCTGGAGAAAGGGGATCATGGGGTCAGGCTTAGCCAAACTGTACTGCTCCAGGAAATTTCCCCTGAGGGAATAAAGATTTTTATAAGGTCTTGGCAGTTTTATCCCCAGTTTTTCCCTTGAAATGATTCCGCTTGCACCGCCTACGTCGGTCATGATCAGAGGAAGGCCGGCAAACATGGCCTCCATCATGGAGATGCTCCATCCTTCTATTACCGACGGCAGGACAAAGGCATCGGCGCTGAAATACCAGGAAGACGGATCTGGTTCAAATTCTCTAAGTTTTACTGCTTCTTCAAGACCGAGTTCGCGGATTAAACGGTCCAGATAGGAGGCATAAGAAAGATCAACCCGTTCCCCTACCAATACTGCCCTGGCCTCAGGACAGCGTTTCAATACCCGGGGCATTGCCTTAATGATTCTGTCCTGCCCCTTTATCCTGCTGATTGAGGCAACGCATAAAAAGATATATGCATCCTCAGAAAGGCCTGCCTCCTTTCTGACGTCACTTCTCTTTCTTTCTTTTTCTTTCCAGATATCTATATCCAGTCCATTTGGAATAACCGAAATTTTTTCCTCATCAATATTAAATGCATCTACAAGATAGGTTCCTACATCATGGGAGACGGCGATATAGTGGGAAATCAGGGGGTCGGCCTGTCTGATGCCCTCGGTAATTTCCCCGGGGAGCCAGGCGTATATGTTGTGAACAGTGGAAACAAATGGGACCGCAAGTTCCAGGGCGGGTTCTGCACCAAAACCTGAATAGTGGGAATTGATCAGCCTGATATTATAGCTTTCGATAATTCTCCTGTAAGCTTCTGTCTTGTTATTAAGGGGAAGGATTTCAACCTTTATGCCCTTTTCCTTCAGCCTGTCTGCTGTCAGTCCGCCCCTGTCCACGCAGGTTACTACCAGAGGGATCTTTCGTCGGGAAAGATTAACTGCCAGGTCGTAGACTACCTGCTCAAGGCCGCCTGAATCCAGAGAAGAAACCTCCAGCATGACCGGCGGTGCTGTATCACTGCTGAGGTAACAGGGGCTGATCTTTTCCAGAACCGTGGCCGGTATGTTAAGGTTTTTTCTTTTTCGCCAGACTTTTGTAAATTTTTCATCAAATAACCCCTGTACTTCTTCAAAGTTGGGCGTAGGATTTTTTGACAGGCGCTCAAACAGGTCTGAACGGCAAAGGGCAATAAGCTCAGGGCGCCATGCATCCCACAGCTGCGGATAAAGGTCCGTTATATCCAGAAGGCGGGCGGCCTTTTCAAATACCCTGCCCCTTTCTTCTTCGGTCTCATCTGTGGCTTGGAAGGTGAGATTTCCTCCATGCCACCTGTAATAGATGAGGGGCCTGGGCAGGATGTTCATATCGTGGTTTTTTAGAATCCGAAACCATAGATCATAGTCCTGCATATACCTGCAGTTGACGTCAAATCCTCCTGCCTCCCTGACTGTCTGTGTCTTGAGAAGCATTGAAGGGGCAGGGACGAAATTTCTCTCAAGAAGCTTGAGCAGAAAATCAGACCGGGAACAAGGTTCGTACGAAAACCATTTCTCCATGTGCCGGTCTTCAATGTGTCTACCCTGTTCATCCACCAGGGTCTGAAAGCTTCCAACTCCCGCAGTGCTGTGGTGTTTATTTAAAAAATCCACCTGTATCAGGAGCTTGTCCCTGTAGAACATGTCATCTGAAGGAAGAAAGCCGAAATATTCTCCCTGGGCCATTTCCAGCCCCTGGTTCAGAACAGCACTCAATCCCCTGTTTTCCTGGTGAATTATCTTGATTTTTTCACTGCCGGCAAACTCATCTATTACAGCCCCCGTATTATCAGTGGAACCGTCGTTTATGATGATAAGTTCCCAATTTTCGTAGCTTTGAGAGATTACGCTTTCTATTGCAGCTCTTACGAATTTTTCATGGTTAAAGGCAGGAATAACTATGGATACCAGGCGGGTCTCATCAAGTTTTTTCATTTTTTCAGGTTTTCAGCCGTTCCTTGTAGTCACGCGCCATGATTTTTAGAAGTGCAATGTGGGCCATTATATTGTAACGCAGCTCCATCCTTTTAAACGGGGGAGTTCTTAAATAATTTGCAAGACCTGCTGCCCAGCTGCCGGTTTTTTGTACAGCTGTCGAGGGACCGAGCCACCTGGGCATGTACAGATCTGTCTGCAACCGGTAATTGACGAGAAGGGCAGAGCGTATGGTATTTTTCACATGCTCCTTGGTAAAGCGTTTACTGTCAACCAGGTGTTTTACCACAGCCCCTGGGGCGATAC
Organism: Deltaproteobacteria bacterium; assembly: GCA_027028245.1. Lineage (GTDB taxonomy): Bacteria > Desulfobacterota > Dissulfuribacteria > Dissulfuribacterales > QOAL01 > QOAL01. Next base: position 7,617 of record JALVJO010000050.1, on the reverse strand, counting down.
CAATCCTGTAGCCAAGCCGGTGTATAAGGCAGGCGGCAAGGAGTTCCTCTCCTCCGCCGAAGTCATCTCCCTTCCTGCCGTATTTGCAACGGAATCCCCCGATTTCAAAAAGGACCTGTTTTTTGGCAGTCCAGTTTGCCCCCCAGGGAAACTCCCACCAGTTGTCAGTCCATGTTATGTCCTCCAGCTGGGGATCGAAATGACTCCAGTAGGCGAGGGATGCCCCCTTAAGCCATTCCTGGCCTGCTTCCGGCACCTGAACCAGGATCTTTCCTCCCACGACTCCTGCCCTGGGCTCCTGAGTATATGCCTGGTGGATATTTGAAAGCCAGTTTCTTTCTGCAGCAGCATCGTCATCCAAAAAGCATACGACCTTCCCCCTTGCTTCACTTATCCCCGCGTTCCTGGCATGAGAAAGACCCTTGAAGGGACAGACCACGAGCCTGAGTATATTTTTTCTTGTCTGGGGAATTTCGTTTTGAATTCTGTTGAGGAGCGGTACAAGGTCTGTTGCCGGGTCATTGTTTACCACAATGATTTCGAAGCGGCCGTGGTCAAAGTCCTGGAAAGCTGCACACCTGATAGCTTTTTCCAGTATTTCTGTACGATTATAGGTGCAAATTACAATGGAATAATCAAGTTCCGGTTTTTCTTTAAGAAAAATCTTTTCTTCTATTGCATTGAACTGCCTTTTCCTGCAGAGGATTTCTGAAGCCAGGAAGATATCCTTTTCAGACATGGCCTGGAACCAGCCCTGGAAGGGGAGCTCGGTTCGTTTCAGTCGAGTGTTTTTGCCTAGTCTGATGCACAGGTCCCAGTCTCTTCTTACCTCTGCAGGAAGATTATCCTCATCCAGCAGGACAAGCACCTTGATACTGTTTTTCGGAAGGATATCAGGATCCGGAGGAACCACTGCCTGGGAAAAGTGATTTGAAAAAAGGATGTAACAGCACGGGAACCACATTTCTGGCAGCATCTTCCTGGATATGTCCCTGGGGGGTTTCACCAGGTCTCCGGCACGTCGGGCAAGATCTTCCAGATTATCTGAGTACTCGTGGCCTTCTTCCCCGGCGGAATCAATTATCCAGAGCATGGGAGTCAGGTTGAAATCCCTCCTGAAATCATCAAAGACCATAAGAAATTCTCTCTGCTTGAGAATCTGGAGCTCTTTTTCCCGCGAGGTCAGGGACCCGCCGTGTAGCCTGTAGTCATAAACGGGTTCAGTAAAATCGGCATGCCTGACGGTGAAAAACTCGTTTATCTGCATGAAGTAGTCGTAGTCTTCTATGGTGAATCTCCAGGGACTATAGTCCCTGAGTACTGCGGCTACCCTGTCCCGGTACATAAATGCGGCCCCTATGTACTGGTTGGGCCATACGTTGAGTTCCGCGGTATCTTCAGGAAGATGGATGTGCTCGCTTCCGGCAGGTACCTGGTAGTTGCAGTACCATTCGGAATTCTTGAGAGGCTCTCCCCTCTCTCCTATGATGTCCATGTTCGCATAGATCATGTCCCATTCCGGATGGCGTTTCATGCAGCCCACCATCATTTCCAGGAACTTGGGTTTTAGGCGGTTATCGTCGCTTGTCCAGGTCAGGTACTGCCCCCGGGCAGCCCTGAAGCCATTTGAAAGGCTTCGGGGAAGTTTCTGGTTTTCCTGGTGAATAACTTTGATCCTGGAATCTTGAGCAGCGTATCTTTCCATTATTTGCGGGCTGGAGTCCGTGGATCCGTCGTTTACAATGATGAGCTCAAAATCCTTGTAAGTCTGGGAAAGTATGCTTTCAATGGCCTCTGAAAGATGTTTTTCTCCATTAAAGACCGGGAGAATTATGGAAACCATGCCGCTCACAGATGGACACCTGAACCCTGTCAAACTCTTGGGCCGCAGCCTGTTTCTCGCCTTCTTGTACCTGTCAAAATAGTACTGGTACCAGTTTCTCATGGGCTGGCTGCTGCCGGTGCCCAAGGTGAATTGGATGATTCTTCTTATTGTATTTTTGAGGATTCTCTGGTTCATGATTATCAACCGAAGCTGAAAAAATACCTGCTCCAGGCTGTGATATCAAGTAAGGTATTTATTCAGCCATGGACCCGCATGGACATATAAGGACAAAAAACCTTTGTACCGGACCTGCTTGCCAGGGGATTAGTATTCAAAACTTTTCTGCGCAGCAGCTTTCTGGGTAGTCAAGGCCGTGCCGAAGGCCTCTCGAACTTGCTTCATGCCCTTGCCGGCACGCAGAAAAAGTATTTACCCATGTAATTTCTCAGGCACTTGGGAAAAAATGCTTTATGGGAAAAATCCTGAACAGTTGCATGAGTTGTAACAAACCATAATAAAAAAGTACTCTTTATCTTGAAATCCGTCTTGCCCTATAGGATAATTTTATATCCCCCCGTTGAATGGGGCGGGCTTTTCCAGCGTCCGCATCACCTTGCCGTTGAACTTTCACGGATATTCAGAAAGGTTCATTTTATCCAGCCAGCCGGGCTCAGAAATCCAGTGCCGGGTGATCTTGGCAGGTTGAGAAATTTTATCTTTTCTCCGCGGAAAAGGGCGGCGGCCCGCCGGGACTGCCTCAGCAGCCTCGTGGTCAACCGCCTGCCGTTTCTGCCTTTTCATGGTCTGGAGCCTTTTGAACGCTATAACGCCGCTGTTTTTTCAAAATTCGTCAAAAGGACCGGGTCTCCATATGCCGGCATGGTACTCTGGATAGGTTCTCCCGCCCCCTTCCTGGAAAGGACGCTGGATGTCCTTAACCCGGCTCTCGTTGTGTTTGACTGGATGGATGACTATTCCATCTTTTCTCATCTCCCATCCAGGATAATGGATACACAGTATAGGATGTTGAAAAGGGCAGACGCTGTGTTTGCAAGTTCTGTCCAGCTTATGAGAAGGGCCGAAGCCTTGAGAAAAGAAAGGGTATATTATCTGCCCAACGGGGTGGACCCGGGCCACTGGGCAGGAGGAGATTTTATCAGCGCGGCTGACAAAAGAACTTTCGGCGCAAACGTAATTGGATATTTCGGGACCATTTCACACTGGATGGACGCCGGTCTTGTCAAAATGCTGGCAGAAAAACGCACGGACTGGAATTTTGTTTTTGTGGGCCCAAGAGCGGATGCAGGCAGGTTCGACGCCTTGTTTGAGCTGCCGAACTGCCGGCACGTGCCACAGGTGCCCTATGAAAGGCTGCCGGTTCTTGCTGCGGGTTTTGATGTATGCTGGCTGCCATTCAGGAGAAATGGTCTGGTGGGTAGTGTAAATCCCGTAAAAATATATGAATATCTTGCCATGGGAAAGCCCGTAGTGTCTATTTTTTTGCCGGACCTTGGAGTACTTTCTGACGCGGTGACCTTTGCAGACAGCGTTGCTTCTTTTGAGAAAGCCATATCTATGGCCCTTGATGGGAAAGACGATGAGAGTGCCGCTGAAAAAAGAAGGAAGGTTGTAGGGCCGTACAGCTGGAAGGCGCTTGCCAGGCAGGCTGCGGGAACACTGGAAAGGCTTTTGCATGGGAAACAGCCTCATATAAATTGTCAAAGGAAGAGAAGCAGTGAAGAAAATAATGGTTACAGTCGGGACCAGGCCCGAAGTAGTGAAGATGGCCCCCCTGGTCCACGAATTTAAAAGACATTCTGATATCTTTGAAACCATCCTTGTTTCAACTTCCCAGCACCGGCAGATGCTGGACCAGGCCCTGGAGATATTTGAGCTTGTCCCTGATTTCGATCTCGATATCATGGAGCCCGGCCAGGGTCTTTGCTCATCAACAGCCAGGGCGCTGGAAGGAATGGGAAGACTGTTGGAAGAGATAAATCCGGACCTTCTCCTGGTTCAGGGAGATACCAATACAGTGCTTGCAGGGGCCCTTGCAGCCCATTATCACAAGATCCCGGTTGGTCATGTAGAGGCAGGTCTCAGAACAGCTGACCCCTATCTGCCGTTCCCGGAGGAGATGAACAGGAGGCTTGCTTCCAGGCTGTGCACGCTTCATTTTGCTCCTACCAAGAGGGCAAAAGACAATTTGATCCAAGAGGGGATTGACCCAGAACATGTCTTTCACACTGGCAATACGGTCATAGATGCCCTTTATTGGGTCAGCCAGCAGTATCCGGCGCGGCTCCCGGACGTGGCCACCACCGTAATGGAAGAGGGCAGAAAATTTATTTTGGCTACTGTTCATAGAAGAGAAAGTCTCCACTCACATATCTTTGGGATCATGGAGGCGTTTAAAAGGATTGTAAATGCGTTTCCGGATGTGGATATCATTTATCCAGTTCATTTGAATCCGCTGGTCCAGGATGCGGCACGTTCTGTCTTGAGTGGAGTAAAAAGGATTCATCTCATTCCTCCGGTATCTTATCCCGAGATGGTGAATCTCATGGCCTCTTGCCATTTTGTTTTGACTGATTCCGGGGGGGTTCAGGAAGAGGCGCCTACCTTTGGAAAGCCGGTTCTGGTTCTCAGGCAGATTACTGAAAGACCAGAGGCAATCGAGGCGGGGGTATCAAGGCTGGTGGGTGTGGATCCTGAAAATATTTTCAGTGAAGCCGCACACTTAATGGAATCGCGGAAGGCCTACGGGAAAATGGCCAGAAAGACGAATCCCTTTGGGGACGGAAAGGCAAGCCAGAGGATCAGGGATCACATTGCGGCCTTTTTTTCGTGAAAAGGCAGTAAACGGCTGGCTGATTTTGAATCGTTTTAAACCAGCCTGGCCAGATATGACCACCCTTAAACAAATGGTTGATTAGAATAACTTCTTAAAATAAGAGCACTTAACTGTTTCAGCTGGAGCGGCACGAAAAATGCAGTAAAAATTTATCTGGTTCAGTTTGAATTTGAAACATGGGGAGAGAATGAAGGGTCTTTTCATAATAATTCTGTGCACGTTCGCTGCGGTTTCTATCCTTTGGGTTGCAAACGTGGATTCCGCATGTACAGATTCTGCTTCAGGCCTTGATGATGCCGGTATCCAGGGCGCAGAGGATTGGGTAGTCGATTATATCAACAGGCTCAGAACAGAACCTGATCAAGCCCTGAACGAACTGGGGATAGAAGGCCGGCTTCGTCTTGAGAGTCATGGCGATATGGTCTGTACTTGGTATGGCTGTTTCTATCATGAATCCGAAACATTTCCTCTGGCCAGGTCAGCCGTGCTGGATGAATTCGCAGCTTCCTGGGCTGAAAAGATGGCGGAAAAAGGTTTTTTCTCCTATCAGGCCCCGGATGGTTCACGAATTGGAGACCAGCTGACCCAGAAAGGATATCCCAGTGCAAACGGAACCCAGATAATCTCTGCAGTCCTCATCAGGGATTTTAAAGATCCTTGCCAGGCAGTTCAAGTGATAATGCAGAACCTGCTGGCTGGCGCCTTTGCAGGGGAAGGCGATGACAGCAATCTGCAGAAAATGCTGGTTTTCCAGTACAACTCAATCGGAGTGGCCCTCAAGCCAGCCCTTTTTACCATGGCCGACGGCACCATCGTAGGGGCCTATTATCTGGTAATCTTTCTTGACAGGCCTGGTGATATATACAGATCGCGCATGATTCATTGTGGACATGTTTATGCGGATGCAGACATGGACGGGCTATATGAAGACGGAGAGGGGCTGCCAGGGCTGTTGTTTTATGACCACAGCGGCGCTGTCATTTCAAGAACCTATAGAGAGGGCATGTTTTGTGTGGAAAAGTCTACAGAAGAATGGGTTTGGCACATAAATGACAGATATCTTCCTGGAAAAGAACTGCGTTCAGTGTCTTTTTGGGCAAATGGTGAATTCAGGCAGGATATAGACTATCTTGAGATGTATCTGGATGGTGAATGAGATTTATATTGCACTCAGAACAGGTCGATGAATAAAGAAACCAAATACAGAAAACATGAAACCAACGGTTTGTGCCCGAATATGTTCAGGGGCGATTATCGCAATTTTTTAGCCCTAGGTGTCCTGCTGTTCTTTTTGTCTTCGTGCGCAGGGCTCAACCTTGGGTCAGATCCCCAGTCAGATGTCAGGCAGGCTGCAGAAAATTATTGGCAAGCCAGGGTTGCCGGAGACTGGGTTGCATGCTATAAATATGAAGAGGTGTCTAAACTTCAAAAGGAATCCTTGTCTCAATACGTACAGCACAGCGGGAATCTAATCTATAAATCCGCCGTGGTAACTGGTGTAGAGATGAAAGGTCCTGATAAAGCGCTGGTCCATGTATCACTCGAATACTGCCTTCCGGCCTTTGGGACGAGCAGGGCTTTCAAGACCGATTCCATGGATACGTGGGTCAAGATTGATGGTAAATGGTATCATCATGTCGAAGATAGGCTGATGAACAAGATGAATCAATAAAGGAAGGAGGTGATTATCAAAAGGAGGGATAAAGAATATTTTGATAACCCAGGACTAAAAATTAATTAAAAAAAACAGGAGGTTATAGAAATGAAAAAGTTTACATCATTGGGAGTAGCAATTTTTGCTGCACTTCTTATGGTTGGTATCACCAGCCAGGCAAATGCGGTTACCTTGGGCGTGTATGATAAGGGGCTTCTGGTGCCGGTCACCACACATGGGACTCCCGGAACAGACACTGCAGTAGGTATCCTCTGTTCAGTTGATACCACAGTTTACTGGACCTTTTTTGACAAGCAGTCCAATCCAATTGTTGATAGTGAATTTCGCTGTACACACAATGACCTTTACCACTATTCCCTAAATAACGAGGCCCCAAATACGGAAGACGTAGAAGGTTACATTGTATTTACCGCAAATGGCGGCATAGATGCCAGGCACGGTAAGACTGCCATTCTCCAGGCCGATAATGCTACAATTTCTGGTAATGCATTCCTCATCGACACCAACAGCGATGACGCAATCTTCCTGCCCGTTGTTCCCCTGTGTATTGCAGACTATACAGCAGGAACCGATCTTTCTGCAATGACAAATACCTCTATCATAAGCCTCCATTACGGCTTCACAAGGGGAGATAACTGCAATATCGACGTCCGCTACTGGCTGGATCCTGCATACGGAGCATGCACCAATGTTATCCTCTGGACAAGCGAGTGCCTGAATAGCTTCTGGCAGTGGGGAGGACTCAATCCAATACCGGATAACTGCTACTTTGATACTGATCCCAACAATCCTACACCCTGGATCCTCAAGTGCCACCTGAACGTGTACGATGATGAAGAGCACAGGACATCAGTCAGCATTCCGCTTCAGTGCGAAGTGCATAACTTCTTCCCGTCAAATATCACAGGCTGGCCGAACTACATAGATGGCTTCATCCGCATTCCCTCAGTGGACCTGATGCCTACGCAGGGCGATGGTGCATTCGGGTTCTCTTATGTAACAAGCACCACCTTCAGGGCAGCCCAGTCTCTGCTTGCCAGCGAAAACTGCGGCACCATGGATTGCGGCCAGGCACCTGTCGGCGAGCAGCCTCCCTGCGGTTGCGGACAATAAGGGCAGCGTCGTTGACATGAGTTAAAAAAAACATCTTGAACTTAAAGGCAGCAGCTCTCATCAGGGCCGCTGCCTTTTTTTATCTGCATTTTCCTGCACGTTTTTCTCAAAATGCCTTAAATATGAAGGGCACTTCCTGATATTTACGAT